>JAPLUM010000811.1 GCA_026397605.1 Verrucomicrobiota bacterium
AAACTACGGCCTGCTAATGTAGCAGCCCACACTTTTTTAAGTGTGCCTACATAGCTCTATAAAGTCCTGATTCAGACAACTTGGAACGCGTAACTCGAAACTCGGATTTAGGCTTACCCCTGCGCTGCGTCTTCCACGCTGATGCAGGAACAGATCAAATTGCGGTCGCCATAGACATTGTCCACACGAGCGACTGGGGGCCAATATTTGGATTCGCGGACCCAGTTTAAAGGATACGCAGCAACTTCTCGGGTGTAGGCATGAGGCCAGTCGGACTTAGTGACAACCGCGGCTGTGTGCGGGGCACGTTTCAAGGTGTTGTCGGTGGCGTGAAAGGTGCCGTTTTCCACGCCGAGGATCTCTTGGTGGATGCAGATCATGGCTTCACAGAAGCGGTCCATTTCTGCCTGACTTTCACTTTCTGTGGGCTCAATCATGAGGGTGCCTGCGACAGGCCAGCTCATGGTCGGGGCATGGTAACCAAAGTCCATCAGCCGCTTGGCCACATCTTCGACGGTGATGTGATGGAAGTGGCGGAAATCCAGAATGCATTCATGCGCGACAAAGCCCTTTTTGCCTTTGTACAGCGTGGGGAAATGAGGTTCCAATTTTTTGGAGATGTAGTTGGCACCCAGGATGGCCACTTTGGTGGCTTGAGTCAGTTGCGGTCCCATCATGGCCACATACATCCATGAGATGGTGCAGATGCTGGCACTTCCCCAGGGGGCAGAGCAGACCGCTCCTTCCGTCTTTCCTGTCCAGGTGAGGTGGCCGGGCAGATAGGGTTTCAGATGGGCGACGACTCCAATGGGGCCAACGCCGGGACCGCCGCCGCCGTGTGGGATGCAGAAGGTTTTATGCAGGTTTAAATGGCAGACGTCTGCGCCAATTTTACCTGGTGAAGTTAGGCCGACCTGAGCGTTCATGTTAGCTCCATCCATGTAAACCTGGCCACCGTGCTCATGGACGAGTTGGCAGATTTCGCTGATACTTTCTTCAAAGACGCCATGAGTGGATGGATAGGTGACCATCAGAGCCGCGACTTTGCCAACGTGAGACTCCAGCTTTGACTTCAAATCGGCGACTGAGATATTTCCCTGATCATCGCAAGCAACCGCAACAACCTGGAAAGCGCACATGACGGCGCTGGCGGGATTGGTGCCGTGGGCGCTGGTCGGGATGAGGCAGACGTTACGGTGGCCTTCTCCGCGTGCCTCATGAAAGCGCTTGATGGCTAGCAGCCCTGCATATTCGCCTTGGGAGCCGGCATTGGGCTGAAGGGAGACGGCATCAAATCCGGTGCACTCTGCCAACCATGTTTCCAGTTCGGCAAACATGGCTCGGTAACCTTCAGTTTGCTCGGCTGGGGCAAAGGGGTGGATGGCATTCACTTCAGGCCAGCTCAGGGGCATCATCTCAGCAGCCGCATTGAGCTTCATCGTGCAGGAGCCGAGCGGAATCATGCTGCGATTCAGCGCGATGTCCTTGGACTCCAGTCGATGAAGGTAGCGCATCATCTCGGTCTCGGAGTGATAACGATTGAATACAGGGTGGGTCAGAAAAGCGGATTCACGCTGATACAAGCCAGAGAAATGAGGCTCGACATCTTCATCCAAGTTGGGCATGTAGCGTGCCTTTTTGATGCCGAGAGCTGCAGTTAAATTCAGCAACTCCTCATTTGTGATTCGTTCATCCAGAGCGATCCCGATATGCGTGTCATCTACGCGGCGGAGATTGATGCCAAAGAGCAACGCAGATCTGAGTACGTCGTCCGCATTATGAACGGTCACGGTGAGTGTGTCGAAAAAGTCATCACTGGCGACATCTAGGCCCGCCCAGATGACCTCTCTTGCTAACCAAACCGCAGCGCCATGCACACGCAGTGCAATCTTTTTCAGCCCCTCAGGACCGTGATAAACGGCATACATGCTGGCCATGACGGCTAATAGCACTTGGGCCGTGCAAATATTACTCGTGGCCTTTTCTCGGCGGATGTGCTGCTCACGAGTTTGAAGAGAGAGTCGGTAGGCTGGGTTTCCCTCAGCATCTTTGGAAACACCGATCAGGCGGCCTGGCATGCGCCTTTTAAGCGGATCCTTCACCGCCATGAATGCGGCGTGGGGACCACCAAAGCCAAACGGCACACCAAAGCGCTGGCTGTTTCCCACACAAATGTCCGCACCAAATTCACCGGGAGCTTTCAGTAAAGTGAGCGAGAGAAGATCTGCGGCGACAACGAGTAGGGCACCCGCTGCATGCACCTCTTTTGCCAGTTCAGTATAATCATGAATCACGCCCAGAGTATCAGGATACTGGACCAGCACAGCCGCATAGTCTTCATCCCCGGCCTGCTTTTGCCAGCCATAGGTATCCCCGACGATCACAGAGAGCCCCAAGGCCTGGAGTCGGGTTTTCACCACAGCAATGGTCTGCGGATGACAATAGCGTGAGACAAAGACCCGCTTGGACCCGCTCACCTGAGCCGCAGCCATCGTTAAAGCCTCGGCACAGGCACTGCCTTCATCTAATAGGGATGCATTCGACACATCCAGACCTGTGAGCTCACAGATCATGGTTTGAAAATTGATCAGCGCTTCCAGCCGGCCCTGACTGATCTCTGGTTGATAGGGCGTGTAGGCCGTGTACCAGCCGGGATTCTCCAGAATATTCCGTTGGATCACGGGTGGCGTGAAGGTGTCATGGTAGCCCAGACCGATGAAGGAACGCATCACCTTATTCCGGTCCATGAGCTGGCGTAAACGCTTCAGAGCCTGCTCTTCCGTCAGTGGCTCGGGTAAACTCAAATCGCTGTGCAGACGGATACCTTCAGGCACCACTTGATTAGCCAATTCATCCAGACTCGACAATCCAAGACTCTGGAGCATGGCCGACGTTTCTGAGACCGAAGGACCAATGTGACGGGTAGCAAAAGCAGGGGCAATAGGCATGGGGGAAACCGCACCAAAACGAGCCGAGCTCAGCGTGCAAGGCAGAGGTGACGTTAACTCACAAACAATACTTAATGTCTGCGTAATTCTTCGATCGGTAGCACTTCGACTTCGACATCATGAACCTGCCCGGATGACCATTCAGTGGGCGCTTCGACAGGCTTTTGCACAGGCTGCGTTTCGCCTAAATTCAGGCCGCGACGAACTGCATACCACAGGGCAGCTCCAGCTGAGACCGTCAGTCCCACGACGGCTACAGCCACGCCGACCATGACCACCAGTGAAATCACAGCGATGGCCAAGACAAGTAGCAAGGCCAGAACCACAACTCTGGGTAGGCCCAGAGTCTGAGGTAGACGAAATTCAAACATCCTGGATTTCATGATCGCATCATGCTGTCTCTGACATGGTTCCGCAATGACGAGATCAAGTTAACGTTCGGAAATGCCGTCCGAGAAAAATCTTCAATTCTCGCATCTGTTCCATCATTCCTTCATTGGGTTGGCTGATGAGCACTTGTTCTACCCGCTCCGTCAAAGCTGTATCCGTGTTAAAGTCACCCGCTTTTTCAAGTTCTGACTTGAGGCTAGCCACCTTGCTGCGCGCCTCTTGAATCTTAGCCAGTGCGGCAGCTTCATCGATCTCACCGGCTGCCAGTAACTCCAGCTGAAAGCAGGAAAAGCGCCGACAGCGTGTCGGACGTTGCTCATAAATCTTGCAGGTGCAGTCATCTAAAAAGCGGCAGGGCTGTTTAAAATAGGGTTCCGTTTTCTTGCGATTGATCTGCATCCCCAGCTTCTCCAGATCGCGGATGGAGTCCTCAGGTTGTAGCTTGACGATCTCAAACAAAACACCACTGCAGCACATGCCACAGGCTGTGCAGAGTCGAGATGCCGCTTCTGCATCCAACATACATCACGCCTGCTTGCAGGCTTTGATCGTGTTGGCCATGAGCATGGCGATGGTCATCGGACCCACACCTCCAGGGACGGGAGTGATCGCACGGCATTTGGGCGCCACCTCATCATAGGCCACGTCTCCGACCAGCTTGTAGCCTTTCTCCGTCTCTGGTGCCTCGACACGATTGATGCCGACATCGATCACGACAGCGCCTTCTTTCACATGTTCAGCTGTGATGAAATGCGGGCGACCAATCGCAGCAATGATGATGTCCGCCTGCCGTGTGATGGCAGGCAGATCCCGTGTGCGTGAGTGTGCCACCGTCACCGTGGCATCTCCGCCCGGTCCCTTTGCCATGAGCAAAAGCGCCATTGGCTTGCCCACGATCATGCTGCGGCCTACGACGACTGCATTGGCTCCTTTGGTCTCTATTCCTGCTTCGATCAAAAGACGCTGACAGCCTAACGGCGTGCATGGTACAAAGCCTGATGGATCTTCCAGCGCCAGCTTTGCCACGTTCACTGGGTGAAAGCCATCGACATCCTTGGCTGGATCAATCGCGCGGACGATAGCTGCTTCATCGATATGGGGTGGCGGCGGGCTCTGCACCAGGATGCCATGAATCGCCGGATCTTGATTCAGAGCCTCCACATGGGCTAGCAGTTCTGCCTGCGTGGTTGTCACTGGCAGTTCTAGTTTGATAGAATGCAGTCCCAGATCGCGGCATTTTTTATCCTTCGACCGGACATAGGCCCGTGAAGCCGGATCATCCCCGATCAAAACCACTGCCAGCCCTGGCTTCTTTCCTACCGCCGCCAGTGCAGCAATGTCACGACGACATTCTTCGAGTACTTTTTCAGCGACAACTGTTCCGGAAATGATCTGCATAGAGGATGTGATAATGGAAAGTCACAGATGGCACAAAAGCAGTCTCAAGGGAAAGCCGAATTCCACGAATAAGTCAGGTCAACTGGTCCAGATTTTCAAATTGTCACTCGCAGCGCCTAATTTGGTGAAAATCCTTCGGATATCTGTGCTTGCCACTGGGCGTGGTCTCCGCTGATTGTAGGGCTCTGTACCATGCCTACTGCCACGCACGCCCCAACCGTCGTTATTGAAAACTTTTATCCCTGCCTGGAAGGCGGGCGTCATCCGATCAAGCGTGTCGTCGCAGAGCCGCTGACGCTTTGGTGTGACATTTTTACAGATGGTCATGTGGTCTTGTTAGGATTTGTGTATTGTAGGGTTATAGTG
>JAPLUM010000081.1 GCA_026397605.1 Verrucomicrobiota bacterium
CTTGAGTCCATTTTAGGTGAGCGTGAGGTCGTGTATCTTGTGGAGCAAGGTGCCGCCATTCACCCACTGCTGCGGGCTCATGTGGAGACAGATGCAGCACATGCCATCGAATTTGCCCCGCACTCAATGGACGCGGCCAGCTTCCGAAACGCTATTTCTGAAGAGATTCAAAAAAACAAGGTCATCATCTATCTGCCAGCCCAGGCCGCTGTGATCAATGCGCCAATGAGCACGACCCCTGGCACCAAGCTAGAGTTCCTCATCAAATCAGGCGTGCCAGTGCTGCCGATCTATATCCAACGCAGTCTTGAGATCGCCCTCGACATCGAATCCCGCTACCACGACGGGGATGCTATCTTTGCCTTTGGCAGCCTTTTGCGCGGCACTGCGGAAGTGAATCTGGCGACTTACCAAGAGTCACTCCTAGCCCTGGCCGAGCAGTGTTTTTCGGCTCATCCCGCGCTTAACATGCACCTGGCTTATGCGCTCTTGTTGGGGCTCAAAAAACATGGTGCCAAAAACAAGATCATCGATGGTAAAGATGATAAAACACTCGGTTACGATAAAGTGTTGGCCATCGCAATCGCCCTATCGAAGACAATCCAATCCGAAACGAAAAAGAAGCGTGTTGGCATCGTCCTACCCCCAGGCATCGGAGGTTTGATTGCCAACGTCGCCGTCCTGCTTGCGGGTAAAGTACCAGTAAATTTAAATTTCACCGCAGGCCGCGCGTCGATCGAACATGGAATCAAAGCCGGTGACATGGACCGATTCATCACGGCTGACATTTTTGTGCGTAAAGTGCAGAGTTTTCCCTGGCCACCGAGTAAGCAACTCATCCTCATCGAGCGAGTCTTACCCAAGATGAAAGTGAAGATTGGGCTATGGTTGGTTTTGAGCAAGATTTTACCAGCATCCCTTCTGGCCCTGATTCTGGGCATTCCAAAAGAAGGTGGTCATGAAGAAGCCCTGCTGCTTTTCACCAGCGGTAGTTCTGGCACGCCTAAAGGTGTGGTGCTCAGCCACCGCAACATGATTGCCAATGTGATCCAGTTTGGCAGCCGGCTTGGCATGACGGATAGCGACAGCATTTTAGGAAGCCTGCCATTGTTCCATAGCTTCGGATGCACGGTCACACTTTGGTATCCCATCATCGGCGGAGTGAATTTGGTGACTTACCCAAGTCCACTTGAAACCAAGAAACTGGCAGAATTGATCGAAAAATACCGCGTTAGCCTGATGATCGCCACGCCTACTTTCCTGCGGGGCTATCTCCGCGGCGTGAACAAAGAAGCTCTGACGTCTATCAAACTCTGTGTCACAGGTGCTGAAAAGCTTCCGGCTAGTGTTTCAGAGGCCTTTGAGACCAAATTCGGCAAGCGCGTCTATGAAGGCTACGGACTGACCGAAACGTCCCCAGTCTCCAATGTCAATCTGCCGAATCCGTTACCTTTAGGCGATGACTCTGCGGGCTACGTCTGGATTCCAAGTCACCGCCAAGGCAGTGTCGGCCAGATGGTGCCTGGCCTCAGTGTTCGAATCACACACCCAGAGACCTTTGAACCTCAGTCGATTCACAGCAGTGGGATGATCTGGTTCAAAGGGGCCAACATCTTCGAAGGCTATCTGCACGACGAAAAGCGCACGAGCGAAGTGAAGAACAAGGACGGCTGGTTCCGCACCGGCGACATCGGCCGCGTGGACATGGATGGATTCCTTTACATCGAGGGCCGGCTGAGCCGATTCAGCAAGATTGCTGGCGAAATGGTTCCCCATGAGACCGTCGAAGATGCTTTAGTGAAAGCCATGGGCCTGGAAAACGAGTCCAGCCGCAAGATAGCCATTGTAGGCGTACCCGACCCTGACAAAGGTGAGGCCCTCATTTTGCTCACAGCACTACCAGGAGGCCCAGAGCAGCAAGAAATCCTGGATCTACGCTATCGCCTCCTGGAAAAAGGCATGCCCCCTCTTTGGATCCCCAAAAAGATGGTCCGAGTCTCTGACATCCCCATCCTTTCCTCCGGCAAGCTGGACGTCCAGTCCTGTGAAAAGATCGCTAGAGCAGCAGTGAGTTAGACTTTTTACGTCAGCCATCATCAGGATTTGCTCAAGTGAGCTTTTAGCCCACCTGGCAAGCTGCGTCGAATTGGCGGAGCTCCAATTCCCGATAAAAGGGTTCTCCCCCCACTTTCCTCGGTCGACTCCTGAGACTGCTTCATGCCTTGAAAGGTGGTCAAAAGAGGGTTCAGGAGGCAATCTTTTAACTCTTGTGAAGAAAGTTGAATAAAGTGGAGATAAACTCGGCGTTACGGGCTTATCACAAATAGCCCGAGCCTAGTCACATTTGGATCACTCGAGATCACACATGAAGCTGACATCGACACTTTTTAAAGATTTAGGGTATTTCCTAAGTCTGCGAGTTCTTCGCACTTCTCCCAGCCTGAGATAAAGAAGCAACTGGGTAAAACCGCTTCCCTTGAGAGAATCCTTGATTTAGTTATAAATAATTGATCTCCAATGATCTAAATAGATCAAAAAGCAAAGCCTACTGTCAACAAGATATCCATCTACACCAGGACCTCAGCTGGCTCACAAGTGACGGATTTGTTTCGTTCCTCACTGATTCTATAAGGGTTCCACGCTCTCTAGAGCTGAGAAAAAACTTTCTGAGCGACGTGTCGGATGACCCCAAAATGTGAACAGAGTGAAGTTAGACAATAGTTCTTTTTTGCGTTGTGAATAACTTGTGAATAGACTCTGAAAATGGGCCGATAACTTGACGATAGATCGGCAGACTTTTGATCACTCCAAAGCCGCCAATTCAGACCGTAACTGCTCAATCTGAGCCAGCGAATGGCCCGCTGTGCAGGTGATCCGCAAACGAGCGGTACCACGCGCAACGGTCGGGTAGCGAATGGCAGGGATAAGAAAACCCCTGCTTTTCAAACTAATACTTACCTTAAGCGCCTGATTCTCGTCGCCAATCACTCGGGGCAAAATGGCGCTGGCTGGAATCGCTTCCTGTGAGAGGAACGAAAGATGGGACCATAACTGCTGCCGACGGAGATCTCCAGCGGCCCCAGACAGCAGTGCTACGGCCTGGCAAGCCGCATAAGCCAAAGCGGAGGGCGGGGCGGTGGAATAGATCAGGCTGCGTGCGCGATTGATGAGCAGATCAATCACCTGGCGTGATGCAGCCACATAACCACCCGAAAGCCCCATGGACTTGCTAAGCGTGCCCATGTGCAGCTCCACCTGATTTTCAAGCCCCAGCGCCGCCGCCAGTCCCCTGCCCTGCGGCCCAAGCACGCCGACGGAGTGGGCTTCATCTAAGAGCAACCAGGCACCGTAGCGCTGCTTGAGAGCCACGATCTCTGCTAGCGGGCAGGCGTCGCCATCCATGCTGAAAATCGCCTCAGTCACAATGAGAACACGGCCTTTGGCCGAAGCCAGCAGGCGCTCTAGCTTATCCAGATGATTGTGGGGGAAAACGCGAATCGTGGCCCCACTGAGACGCGCGGCATCGACAAGGCAGGCATGGCTTAATTTATCCAGAATGATCGTGTCCGCAGATCCCATCAGGGCCGGGATTGTGCCGAGAGCGACCGCATAGCCGCTACTGAAGGTGAGCGCGGCCTCTGTTTGCTTAAAGTTTGCCAAAGCCTGCTCCAGCTGAAGATGGGGAGTTTGCGTGCCACTCACCAGACGAGAGGCACCAGCACCTGCACCATAACGTTCGACGCCTTCTTTGAGAGCCTCCTTGAGCTCGGGTGACGAGGCTAAGCCCAGGTAGTCGTTGGAAGAAAAATTGATCAACTCCTGACCATCCACTCTGACCACAGGCCCCTGCACTTCTTCCAGCAGACGAAGCTCACGCCAGAGGCCCTGGGCGCGCAACTCAGCACTTTGTGCCGCTAGATCCCAGCTCACTCAGCTAACCTCCGCTCCAGAACCTCGTCTTTTTCCACGCCTAAAGACTGCGCCTTTTCATAGTGACGTTTGGCCAGTTGGATGCTCGGCGGCTTCTGATCGACATAAAGCAGTGCCAGATTAAAATGGGCGATGCCGTAGTTCGGATTCAGCTCGATGGCCCTTTGTAGCTCTGACTCTGCTGCCGTATTCCAGCCCAGATTACGAATGGTGATCGCCAGATAATTATGAGCACGTGCGTCTTCAGGATCTTCGTGGATGGCGCGGCTAAACATGGACATGGCCTGATACGTGTCTCCTCTAGCAGAATAGAGCAGACCCAGTGCATTCCATGACTGGACGAGACTTGGATTGTAGAGAACCGACTTTTCAAAGCACTCCAGCGCTTCTTTCCCCAATCCAGACTGCTGTTGGACCGCGCCCAGATTGGCCCAGGCTAAAGCATTCTCTTGATCCAGATCGATCATCTCCTGATAAGCCGCGCGTGCCGCCACCCAATCCTTTTTGGCAAAAGCAGCCGCAGCACGCTGGGCGAGGATCGTCGTGTCTGGAGGCAGCGTGCCAGCAGTACCCAAAGGCATGCGCTGGATAGGCGGCGTGGCATCCTGCGCGGCTAGCCCAAATGCAAGCACGGTGAAGAGGAGTGAGATCAAACGAATCATGACAGATCATCACTCAGCGGCCAGCTGACCGCAAGGCCCGCGAGATTCTCTTTCAAGGAGCTTGAAACTTGCCCCCGCCCGAAGAAGCAAAAAAACCATTTGCACACCGTGCATGTTCGGGCGAACAGAGTTCATATGTTTGGAACACCCATCAAACTCACTGAACGTCAGCAAGAACTGCTGGACTACCTGCGCGCCCACCAAAAGTCGGAAGGGGTCATGCCTAGCACGCGGGACATCCAGAAGCACTTCGGCTTTTCCAGCCAAACCGCCGCCATGAGCCATCTGCGGGCTCTTGAGAAAAAAGGCGTAATCCAGCGGCATCACCACAAAGCGCGCGCCGTCGTCTTTCCCGAAGACCTGGAACGTGGAGAAATCATCGACGTCCCACTCTATGGCAGCATCGCCGCAGGTTACGCTGAAATGCAGCATCAGCAGGCAGACGGCAGCATCTCCGTGGATACAGCCACTCTGGGCCTTGGCCGCAACGCCAAAGCCTTTGCCCTGAAAGTGCGTGGCGATTCCATGATCGGTGCCAACATTTGTTCTGGCGACGTCGTCATTCTTGAAATCAAAGAACCTCGTCCGCGCGACATCGTCGCCGCATTGATCGATGGTGAAACCACGCTGAAACGCTACGTCGTGGAA
>JAPLUM010000327.1:0-10007 GCA_026397605.1 Verrucomicrobiota bacterium
GTGATCTGGCCGCTGGTGCTCGGGTTGGCGGAATCACCGATGGTGAAGGTGTTGGCTGGCACGGCAATGAGCGCCTCTGTTGGTGATCCATTCGGGCCGAATTGCAACCCGGCGTTGACCTGGGTTGTGAAAGCGGCACTAGCACCGTTCACAATGAGACCACCGCTGCGGATGATGAACTTCTCAGCGCTGGAGGTGGTGGTATTCGGGTTGTAGAAGGTAGCGACACCGTTGGGGTCGAGGCGAAGAGCATGGACGTCAATCACCTGAGTGGCACCCAGCGTCACTGTGGTCGCGCCATTGAAGAGGGCGCGGTTGGTGCCGCCGGTAATAGCGGAAGGCGTCGCGGTATTGGAGACGAAGTCAAAGCCCGCATTGACGAAGCCGAAGGTGCTGTAGGTCAAGAACTGGCCATCACGCTGGTTGAAGAAGGTCGGAGATACCATTCCATTGGTGATGCCGCCAGGAATATTGGCGATCTGAGCTGCGAGGTTGGCACCGGCGACGGTGACACGCTCATCCGTGCCTAGCTGACCAGCATTGGTAGGCTCAATGGAGAGAGTGGCACCAGCACCGCGGGTGCCAAAGCCAGCAATATTGAGTTCCGTCGAACGGCCAGCGATGGAGCGCTGAGTGGTCAAGAAGGAACCGCCACTGTAATTGACCGTTCCGGCAACTTCTGTGAGGTCCACTGCGGCATTGCCGATGAGACGGAAGGTGCTGCTGTTTAGGTTCACTGCTGTGGCATCGCCCCAGCGGCCAGAGGCGTTGGCGTTAAGGTCAAAGGTGCTGTCAAGACGGACCAGAGAGCCTGCACGCATGACTGGGTTTGGCCCACCAGCAAAGCTACCGTTGGCACCGCCAGCGGCAAGGGTGCCGAAGACTTCATAACCGGAAGTGCTCATGGCACCGCGGAACTCCAGGACACTGCCGACATTGACCAAGGTGTTACCGCTGTAGTTCTGCGCGGTGTTCAGAATGAGTGTGCCTAGGGTGCCGCCAACGGCGGTTGGGCCGGTGCTGGCATTGTTGGTCACACCCGTGGAAGGCCCACCGACAACGAGTGAGGTAGCCTTAGCAAAGGCACCGGTGATGTTGGTCAGGGTATTGGCCGTGCCACCAGGTAGGCCGATAGTGAAGATGTTGCCAGCGCCGTTGTTGCCACCGAGGCGGAGAACATTGTTGCTGTTATTAGAGCTGCCAAAGCCAAAATTATAAGCTGCAGGGCTAGGAACGATAGCGGCGGATCCAACATAGACACCCTGAGCACTGGACTGTGCTGTCACGCCAGCAGCATTGTTGTTGGAACCGACAAACCAGGTGCCGTCACCAAGTTTTGAAAGGTCAATGGTCTGGTTGTAGGCTGGATTGTTGATAGCGAGCACGCCAGCGCCAGTGTTGAAAGCGGTGACCATGCTGCTGGCCGAAGGACCACCAGCGAGCGGGGCGCGCAGATTGAAGGCATTGATGGCTTCATTGCTACCGATGCCAACGATGCCATAGAAGCCCATGTTAGCCCGGACATCCACACGTGAGGCAGCATTGAGGTTGCTGGTGGAATTGAAGCGCAGTACCGTTCCCGTGTTCACCGTGATGTCGCCTGGGGCAAACTGAGCTGTGGTGCTGAGTGTGCGGGTATTGCCCTCAAATGAGCCGAAGTTTGTGACTCCCTGGAATAGCATCGTGCCGCCCGTGTTGGTAGCGACCGTGTTGAGATTAAGTTCGCCGCCGCCGACTTTGACGAAGGTGCCGTTACCGCTCAACTGTGTATCGATCGTGAATGCATTGTTGTTCAGAGCAAGATAGGCATCCTTGATCATGGTAATACCACCATTGGCTTTAAGGCCATAGTTATTAGCACCCTGGAAGGTCAGAGTTGGGGATCCGAGCGCACCACCGAAGTTGATCGTACCGATTTGCAGCGTCTTATTTGAGGCACCAGCAGCTAACTGACGGGCGTCCAAGGTCGTGTAGGTGCCGACAGCGACGTTGCCGCCTGCTAAACCAACACTTGAAGTAAAGTCCGGGCTGCCAGCGGAGATGGTCGAACCCACGGTGATCACAGAAGATCCAAAGGTGGTCAGCGTCTGCGGATCAGCGAGGTTGTCACCGTCATGGCGCAGGTTGAGCTGGGATCCGTTGAGAGTCAGCGTGTTGGTTCCGAGCGGGTTGCTACCACCGTCAGACATGCGGACTTCCGTGGTGCCTGCGAGCAGGTTCCAGGAACCGACGGTGCTGGCGCCACTGCTAAGCTCTGTGTTCGTGAGGAAGAGGGGTTGACCACCCAGCTTGGTCAGTGTGAAACCGGCAGCGGCCAGTCTGCCGGACAGGACGGCATTTCCAGTCACGTTGATCGTGCTGTTCCCAGCAAAAGTGGTCTGGCCCTTCACGAGAATGCCTTGATTGGCCGTGGCACTTCCGGTGCCGAATGTCACAACAGGGGCCAGAACATTCAAGGTATTGATGCCCTGCCAAGCGTTACCAGGGGTGGCACCCAGGGTATTGCTTAACGTCGAAGTCGTATTGGCTGTGCCAAAGTTGTTATTGGCAGCGATGGTGATGTCGTAACCGTTGTTCGGCCCTTGCGTAAGGATCCCAAGGCTGTGATCCACTTCGCTCGCCGCGGTGGTCGAGTTGAAGTTGATCTGGCCACCGGCGAGGGTGATGCCGCCCGTGCCGAAGGAGTTGATGCCCGTGCCGGTCAATGCACCGACCGGGGTGAAGATGCCCGCGCTGCTGGTGATCTGGCCCGCGTTCACCGTGGTCGTGCCGGTGTAAGTGTTGCCACCCGTGCCGATGCCAGTGAAGTTGTTGAAGGCAAAGACCTGGGTGCCAATGCCGGACTTCGTGATGCCGATATTGCCTGCGATCAAGCCGGCGAAGGTGGATGTCTGGTTGTTCACCGCGAGAGTGAGGGTGCTAGCCGCGCCTGAGTTGGAAACGTTGCCGGTGGAGGTAATGGCAGTGCCGTTCGGATTGCCAAGGCCACCGATGGTGAGGCTCTGGCCATTCACGTCAAAGATACCGGTATCCATTGGGCTGATGGTGACCAGGCCAGTGCTCGGAATACTGGTCTGGCCAGCAAACCGGAGGGTGCCCTCATTGATGGAAATGTTGCGCAGTTGCGTGCTCGTCGGAGCCATCACGTTGCTGGTGCTGCTGATCAGCAAGGAACCGCCACCGGACTTGGTGAAGTTCGTTGCGGTAAAGGCTCCAGAAATCGTCGAGACTCCCGTCTGGCCACCACGGACATAAACGAAACCTTCACCTGGTGTTCCTGCGGTGCCAGCGTCAAACTCCAACCGGGTGCTGATGTTCGGAGGCGTTGCGGTGCCATTGAGGATAAGACCACCGTTGATGATACGAAGCACAGATGTTCCATCCGTAGGAGTGATGTTGGCGCTGGTGCGCACGGCATAGACGTCGATATTTCCAGCCGCAACCACGGTCGCTGCAGTCAAGTCAGCCAAATTGGTTGCTGCACTGGCGGCGAGGGAAGTCGTCGTGGTTGTGGCATGTAGAGCAAAGCCGTTCGCGCCATACTGCACAAAGTTAAAGTCATTGGTGCTCGGGTCCTGCAAGATCGCCGTCGGCGTGGCCAGCATGTTATTGGTCGTGGTGAAGACCGTGCTGGTCCTCAACTGCGCGAAGTTCGCGACAGCGCCGAGGTCGGCGGTCGTCGTGGTGGGCTGGATGATGAGCGTACCCTGGTTGGTCCGGGTGAGAGCAGTGGCGGTGAGCAGGGTGGTCGTCGCGCCGCGGTTCAGCGAGATGCGGGAGCCGCTGCCGAAGTTGACCGTCGGGA
Organism: Verrucomicrobiota bacterium; assembly: GCA_026397605.1. Lineage (GTDB taxonomy): Bacteria > Verrucomicrobiota > Verrucomicrobiia > Verrucomicrobiales > Verrucomicrobiaceae > Prosthecobacter. Next base: position 3,806 of record JAPLUM010000327.1, read on the forward strand.
TGGTGGTGGCCTGCGCTGCCGCACCGCCGACGAGGCCGAGTGTGCCGCCGAGGATGTTCACCGTGGAGGTGGCAAATGGTGTTATCGGCGTGGCTGCCGGACTGGCCGTGCTGTTCACCGTGCCGCCGCCGATGGGTGTGCCGCCGATGGTGAGCGTAGTGATGGTGTTGCTCGCCGCAGGGTTCAGCGAGAGGGTGCCAGTGCCGACCTTGGTGAGAGCCAGCGCACCACTTGTAGCCTGGGTCAGAGTGAGAGTCGTGCCGGATCCGACGACGTCGATGGCACTAGCCGCCGTGCTGAGTTGGAACTGTCTGATAGTGGAGAAACTGGCCGTGGCCTGCAGGACGCCGCCACGAAGCGCGATGTCTCCGGGAAGGTTTGCCAAATGGCTTTGGGCGGCTGCGAGCAAGGTCGTGCTGCCGAGGTTGGCATCGGCACCGACGCTGAGGACACCTTGATCAATGAAGAGGCTTCTGCCGTAGTTGCCGTCACCCGTATTGGCGGTGACCTGAGTATTTGTCCCGGTGAGCACCAAAGTGCCGGCTGTATTCGAGAACGTGAGATTGTTGCGACCACCAAAACTGATCGTTGAGGCCGCAGACGTATTGATCGTGCCAAGGGGATTGACGATGGTGCGGTCACCACCAAAAGCATCGATCTGGGTGAAGGTGGGGTTTTGGTTGCCAATGCCAGTTGTGGTGGAGCCCTGACGACCAAGGAATAGGGTGCCAGTGCCGAAGGGGCTGGTGATGATGGTTGGAACGGCCGAGGTGCCGGTGAAGCTGGCATCTGCGCCGACCTGGACGCGACCGCCCCAGACGTTCACGCCGCCCGCAAAGGTGCTGGTGCTGACGCCATTGGCATTAGCGCTCAGGCGCACCGTGCCACTGCTACCATTGCCGATCTGAACGGTACCAGTGCCGGTGATCGGGCCCTGTAGATCCAGTACACCGCCAAAGCCGGTGGTCAAAGCAGCATTGTCGAGCGCCAAACCACCGCCGGGCACGGCTGCTTGGGTGATGGCGATGCCGCCGGTGATAACCGCACCGTTCAGGGTCTGACCGCGCACGTTTCCAAGGATGTTGCCATTGTTGCCCTGAGCGATGATGCTACGAGCAAAGGTGTATTGACCACCAATGGACAGTGAGCCAGCAGTGTTAGCAGCACCCACGTTGGCGAGGACGATCGGAGTATCACTCATACCGAAGGGACCGGCGACGGTTGGATCGGCGGAGACGTTGCCACCAGTTACGAGGTAGCCCGCATTGATCGTCGTCGTGCCAGTATAAGTATTGGCACCGCGGAAGATGTAGGAGCCGCCATTGGTGTTGGTCGTGCCGGAGGTTTTGATGATGTTGACGCCGGTGCCGGAGATGACACCATTGAAGGCCGCAGCGTTTGAGCTGGCATTGTTACCACCCGTTGCAAGGCCGAACTGCTTGGTGCCGCCGACGCCGCCTGTGGGATTGAGATTGACGTTCCCATTCAGGGCAATGCTGTCACCGCCGAAGATGTTGACGCTATCACCTGTGACGTTGATCTGGTTGGTCAGCGTCTGGCTGTTATTCACGCGGAGACCGCCGAAGCTCATGATGCCGGAGGTGCCACTGTTCTGGTTCAGCACGATGGTACCGCTGCCGAGGGCATAGGCGTTTTCCAGGACAAGTTGGGAACCGGGATTGAGAGTGACCGTACCATTGAAGGTGGTGTTGCGGGTGTTGAAGATGTAAGCACCCGTGTTGCCGTTGATGAGCTGGGTTGCAGCACCGCCGTTGGCGGCTGTAGCCGCGCCGAGTTCGATGTTCTTACCCGCGCCGAAGACGTTTTCCCATGTGCCGACACCGAAGGCCAAGCTGCCCTGGTTGCCACCTGCGCCGAGGCGGATGACGTTGTCCGAGGAGGAGGTGATGGAGCTGGCGTAGTAGTTGACGGAACTGCTGTTGAAGTAGGTCTGGGACGGGTTGATCGAGGTACCGATGACGAGCTTCTTGCTGCCGCCGATGGCGGATTCGAGAGCGGCAATGTCGAGCGAGCTGTTCCAGCTATTGGCATCCAAGGTGAGCCCGCCGATGTAGCTGGCGTGCGTGCTGATCATTTCAACTTTACCCGCGCCGGTGCCGAAGAGGCCATTGAGCTGAGTTTGCGTAAGGTTGGTCGAGACGCCAATGGAGCCGAGGCCCATGCCGTCGGTATTCACCTTGATTGAGCTGTTCGCCGCGATGTTGCTGGCATTCATGATGCGCAGGCCTGCACCTGGATTCACCGTGATCGGGCCACTGCCGAAGGGATTGCCGGTCTGAGTTAAGCTACTGACAAGGCTGGTGGCGGTGTTGAAATCATTGCCATTGACCACCAGGGAGGCGAAGGTATTGGCCGTGCCGGCGAATGATAGGTTGCCGTTGCCGAATTTGCTCAACTGGCCACCCTGAACCAGACCAGCAAAGGTGTTGGCTACGCCATTATCAGCCATGGCCAAAATTGACGTGTCGGAGGTGGAGATTCCCAAGGTCGTGGTGCCCTGCACATAAATATTGCCTAGATAAAGAAGACCAGGACTGCGGACGCCACGATCAGCGATGTTCAAATTCAGGATGCGCTGAATAATAGCACTGGCATTGGAGTCCAGTCGGGCATCACCATTGACATAAAAGGTGCTGTTGTAGAGGGACATGGCCAAGGAGTTGCTGGCCTGCCCACCGCCAGTGGCATCATCCACCGCACCCGTGAGGCGAAGGAGGTTGGCGTCACGGCTTGCGGCACCGCTGAGGATGACGTCCTGACCGTTAAAGACACCACCCAGCGCCACGCCGGTATTGGAGAGGGTGTTCTGCAAAATCATCCGCGAGTTGGCCGTAACCGGACCGGTGAGGGTATTGTTACCGGTCAGCGTCAAGGTATTGTTGTTCCCCTGATTGGAGAAGATGGTCAGGTTGGAGGCGCTGATATTGGCGTTGATGGTCTGATCAAATGCGCCCGCTTTATAGATGAAGCCTTCTCCGCTGCCACCGCCGAACTGGAGGCTCATGGCCACCGGCTGGGCGTTGGCGGCATTGGCTGCCGCATTGATGGTGAGCGCGGCATTGAGGATCAAACCACCACTGGTGATGTTCAGGGTGTTATTGGTCGCAGTCGCATTGAGGTTCTGGTTTGTGCGCAGGGCGTAGATCGTCGTGGTCGGGTCGGCGAGGGTGTTGCCGGCTGTAGTCAGGTCAACGATGTCGCCTGCGGCGAGGTTGCCGGAAACCAAGGCAGCATTGATGACCTTGTTGTAGCCCGCCTGACCGGGATTCTGTGTTCCGGCAGCAGGGAAAGTGCCTGCTACGGAGACGAGGGGCTGGAAGCCCGTGTTGCCAGCGGTGGGGTTGTAGGTGACGAAGCTGGCGGCCTGCGAGTCAATGATCCAAGCGGGGGCCATGCCGGTATTGATCACGCCAGCGCCGTTGGCCGTGGTGCCGCCGAGGGTGGGTGCTCCGCTATTGGTGATAAGACGAACAAAGCCAGCTGCTTGCTGCGCCTGGGTGGTCGCGAGATTCGGAATGCCAAGAATGCTGCCCGTGGCGGCATTGGCCTGACGAGGTTCGATGGTCAGCGTGCCACCAGCGATACCGGTTCCAGAGGCACCAGGAGCGGTGCGGGTGAGATTGGAGAGGAAAAGAGTGGCGGTGCTAGCGTCAGCTTGGCGATTGACGAGGACGCGGCCAGCGCCGGTGACGCTGAGGGTGCCGATCTGCTCAACCGAGGGCAGACCTGCTACACCGCTGTATTGGAAGGCACCATTGCCGAGAGCGACTCCGCCGCCATTGGCATCCGAATCTGCCCAGCGGCCCTGACCACCAGCGGCGATGCCGAGCTGATCATTGACAATCACAAGACCACCCGGGCGGATTGTGGTGGTGATGGAGTTCTTGCCAGTCGCCGCGTTAACAAAGGACGAGCCGATGCCACTGTTCTGGAGGACGCCGAAGACTTCGACGTTGGTGGCATTGCCAGTGAGGGTGCCATCCGAGGAGCCGAGTGGTGTAGAGCCAGCGGGCGAGGCACCAGTCTCGATCTGGAGCGTGTTGCCTTTTCCAACCCAGGTGCCACCAGTGTAGCTGTTGGAGTTACGGATGATCACGGCACCAGCCGCATTCTGAACAATGCCGTTATTTACAAGACCCGCCCGGGCACCGACTACCAAAGATGTGACGCCTGCAGAGTCGTTGAGGATGTTATCCACACCAATGATTGCCAGGTTACTCGCGCTCAAATTGTTGCCACCGGAGAGACGGTAGGTGCGGCTGGCCACGCCGTCGCCAAGGCCGGGGGCGAGTGTGCCGAGGAAGCCCGTTTCCGCAGTATTATTGTATCCGCTTGCGAGGATGGAGCGGCCATCACCAATGGTGGACTGGTCGAGAGTTCCTGTGTAGAAAGGACGGGTGATGGCGAGGATGGTGCCATAGGAGTTGGCGAACGACGTCGAGGTGAGTGTCGTGGCTGGGTTGAAATTGTCGTTGTCGATGCCCACGATGCCGAAACTGTTCCAGCGACTCAGCGTCTGAAGGTTGCTGGCAATGGAGGTGTTATTGGCACCGATGCGGAGAGCCGCGCCAGGATAGACACGAATTGGGCCGGAACCGAGAGGTGTGTCGGAAGCACCGGTGGAGGTTACCTGGATGTAGCCACTCTGGATTTGGGTGCCGCCGGAGTAGTTATTGGCCGTGCCGGAGATGATCAGACCTTTGAAGTAGTTTGTGCCCAGCTTGACGAGCGCACCGGAGCCGGTGACGAGACCGGCTAGTTCACCGGAGCCAAGGAAGTCCGCACCGGTGGAGTTGATTGTGCCGAAGCCGCCTGCGATGGTGGTTGTGCCATTGAATCGAGCACGGTAGCTGTTCGCGCCGGTAAGGTTCAACTGGCCTTCGTTCAGTGCGAGATTATTGAACTGGAAGACGTTGCCCGTATTCGCGGAAAGGTTACCGACGTTGAGCGTGGCAAAACCGTTATTGACCACATTGAGACCAGAGCCGCCGTTGCCAGTGATGATGGTGCTGTTGATGCCGCCACCGTTGCTCTGGAAGTTAACCGTCGCACCGTTTTGGATGGTGAGGGTGCCAGTGCCGAGGGCGCGTGGATCTTGAACGGTCAAGACGCCCTGATTGACGATGGTGCCACCGGTAAAGTTGTTGTTGCCCGCATCAGGAGCAGCAATGTTGTAGGGGGCGAGGACGAGAGTGTTGGTGCCGGATTTGACGAGGGAGATGGTGTTTCCACCCGACTCGGTGATCTGACCGGCAAAGGTGGACGTGCCTGAGGCACCACTGACAACCAACGTGCCGCCTGCGCCGGTGCTACTAGTGACCAGACCGCCTGCGATGGTGCCGGTAGGCGCCACCCCGTTGCCGAGGGAGTTGAAGGTGAGGCGCTGGCCACCGAGATCGAGCGTGCCTGCATTGGTCAGCACAAGGTCGGTCTGGAGCTTATTGAACGAGAGGCCGCCACCAAGCGTGAGTGTGCCTTCATGGACAGTGAGAGCATTGATGATGCCAGTGGAAGCACCCGAGAGCTGGAGATTGCCACTGCCGAACTTGACGAAGCTAGTGCCATGGACTGCTCCGGAGATGATAGCGCTACTAGTCGGATTGACGTAAACCAGACCTTCACCCGAGGCTGCCGAACCGCCGGAAGCCGCCGTGGGGTCGAAGATGAGGTTCGCACCAATGGTGCGGCTGCCGTTGATGATCAAGCCACCCTGATTCGTAGCGGTGAGACCGTTGATGCTGGAGATGCGAAGTGTGCCACCGGCGACGTTTTGATTGGTGCGCAGGGCATACACACTCGAGGTGGCATTGGTGAAGGTGGTGATCGCCGCCGTGGTGACGTCCACCGTGGAGGTGTTCGTTGTGGCACCCAAGTTACCCGCAGCATAGGTGTTACTGAAGGCGCTGAAGGTGCCAATGCCGTTGGCGGCGGTGCGTGTGGAGAAGCCGCCGATTCCGCTGACCTGGGTGACAATGTTGCCGGGTAACATGCCGTTGATGTTGGCTGAAGCGACAGCAACGGTATTGATGTTTGTCGTGGGGAACAGGCGGACCGTGTTTGCACCAGTGGACGCGAGGGCGCTGGTGCCTGGGTCGATGATAATCGTGCCTGCCGCGCTGCGGTTGAGACTGCCAACCGTAATGGCAGTTCCTGTGGCCGCACCAGCGGCGCTTTGAATGCC
>JAPLUM010000327.1:10024-10870 GCA_026397605.1 Verrucomicrobiota bacterium
GAATGCCAATACGACCGCCGCCGCCGAAGGAAGCAATACCCGTGGTCGTAACTGTGCGGTTGGCGGTATTGGTGAATTGGAGTGTGCCGCCGTTGATATTCGGTGTCGCTGCTGCCGCGAAGGCTGTGTTCGTGCCATCAAAGAGCATGGTGCCGTTCTGCACTGTTAGGACGGTGTTGGTATTCGTGCCAGAGTTGTTAGTGAAAGTGCCAAGGCCGGTCTTGATAAAGTTTGCACCACTGATAACGCCCGTCAGCGTAAGGTTGACACCTGTAGGGACATCCACCGAGCCATTGGTGGCAGTAAGCGGACGGTTGGTCGTGAAGGTGGAGGTAGGGCGGAAGGTACCGCCACTGAGCGTGATCGCACTGGCTGCGTTCGGATCACCCAAGTTGGCCCCACCAGCTGCCTGCAAGATACCGTTGTTGACACTGACACCGCTCATGGAGTTGATACCATTGAGAGTCAGGGTGCCGAGACCGGCCTTGGTGAGGGCGAAGGCACCGCTGATGTTACTTCCTGGATTCGAACCAGACGGCCCAGCCTGAGTAAGCGTGACACTAGGGCCAACATCGAAGGTGCTGGCGGCGGTAAGGATGTAATCGCGTGAGGTAGTGAAGGAATTCGTCCAAGCACCAAGGGCACCGCCACCGAGGGTAACCTTCGATGCGGCGGGGATATTGCTGTCGCCCGTGACGACGAGCGTGCCAGCGTTAATGTTGGTGAAGCCGGTGTAGGTATTACCAGTGCCGAGGACGAGTGCGCCCGCGCCTGCCTTCGTGATGCTGTTACCCGTAGCTGAACCTGCGCCGTCGCTAATCACGCCATTGAGGTAGGTGATACCGG
>JAPLUM010000504.1 GCA_026397605.1 Verrucomicrobiota bacterium
GGAGCAGGAGGGCCTGTATCCAAACATGCATGCACGAGGTGCCATGCAGATTGCTGTAAGTGCGGATCGATTATGCGAGTTAATTCATTTGAATCTTAATGATCAGAAAGCCATTTGTTCTCAAATTGATCTTCAGTCAGAATACTTGGAGTACTTTTATTCGCGTGGATATCCTAACATCGCTCAGGCTGCTTTGTCGGAATCACGTGGATAAAAATGCTCTCAATGTACGTCACTTTTAAATCACACTTGCCTTTTTAATGAGATCTTTGCTCTGAGTTTGTATGACTAATTCATCTATGGATTTAATATCGTCACCGTCCCGTGAATTGAGGCAAGCAACTCATGCAACTTTTCTCATCGAAGGTGGGTTTGAGAGGCTTTTGGAGCTTTTGGAAAGACAGCTCAGCAACATGTTTCAATATGATCAGGCTGAAGATCGGAAGCATTTGTTAGCTGGATTGAATCTGGCAATGAGTCGCACTCAATTATGTTTTAGTCACATCGAACTGAAGAGATATCATTATGAAGGTGCGTGCTTGTTTAATCCTTTTCATTCTGGGCAATACTGCATTTTTCTTTACTACCTTTCTCATGCACTTGCTTGTCAGGGGGCGATGAATCTTGCTGATCGAGTTTATTACTTGAATCGTGCTTTAAATTCCGTGGATCTTTTTCACCAGGTGAACTTGCCTGACGTCTTTTGTGTGGAGCATCCTCTGGGGTCGGTGATCGGACGGGCTCAGATTGGAGATTTCTTCTTTTTTTCTCAAGGTGTCACTGTGGGCGGAAACAAAAATGAATATCCTGTGATCGGGAGGCATGTAAGCATGCTTTCTAATTCTAAGGTGATCGGCAAATCTGTGATCGGTGACAATGTGATCTTGTCAGCTAATAGTTACGTGAAAGATGCTATCATTCCCTCCAACTCGATTGTATTTGGTCAGGATCGTCAGTTGATTATCAAAGAAAATAAAGGCCAACTGATGACAGCTGTTTTTTCGACTAACGCCACATGATTATGGACGGTTCTCCTTTAAAATCAAAGATGCGGGTTCTTCTTGTTGGCTATGGGTCGATAGGGGCGCGACATCATGCCGTGCTATCCGAGCTCGGATGCGATACAGCGATTTGTTCACGACAACATCTTCCAGATGTTCTTTTTTTCAAAACAATAGAAGAGGCAACTTCGACTTATAAGCCAGATAAAATTCTCGTCTCAAATGCTACCGCAGATCATCGGGAGGTTCTCGGGTATTTAGATTCCAAAAATTCCGAGGCCGACGTCCTTGTAGAAAAACCTTTGTTCAGTTTTCCCGATGATGATTTCTCTTTGGGTTTCCAGAAGCATGTGAGTGTTGCTTACAATTTGAGGTTTCACCCCGTCATCCTTGCTCTGCGTGAGGCTCTCAAGGAAGAGCAGGCCGTGGCTGCTCAATTTTATGTGGGTATGTATCTGCCTGCTTGGCGGCCAAGTCGTGATTATCGCATGACTTATTCATCATCTGTCGCTCAGGGGGGCGGTGTTTTGCGGGATTTAAGTCATGAGTTGGATCTTGCTTTATGGCTCTTTGGTTCCTGGACTTCTTTAGTCGCCCACGGTGGGCATTTTAGTGAGCTGGAAATAGAGACAGAAGACACGGTCGGTATCATGTTGAGAGCGGAGAATTGTCCCAAAGTGAACTTGGAACTGAACTATTTGGATCGAGTCCCACGCCGTTCCATTCTAGTCCATACGACATCACATTCATGGGAGGTAGATATGATTCAAGGCAACCTACTCTGTGACGGTGTAGTGAAGCAAGCTTGGAACGTTGAAAGAAATTCGACCTATCTGGCACAGGACTCAGCTTGGTTGAATGGTGAACGGACTGTTTTATGTTCCTTTCACGAAGGCCTTGAAGTGTTACGATTGATTGAGGCTATCGAAAGTTCTATAACGAATCAATCTTGGATCCAAAAGCCGTCTATTTTATGAAGTCGATTATTTGTTCAGTCTGCGCGCGTGGTGGCTCAAAAGGCGTTCCTGGTAAGAATACGCGCATGATGCATGGCTTACCGCTTCTTCACCACACATTACTCCAAGCTAAAGCCTCTGGTCTTTTTTCTGCCATTGTTGTTAGTAGCGACAGTGCGGACATTTTGAGCTGCGCTGCCGAATTGTCCGACGTGCTGCCCATATTGCGCCCGGCAGAGCTTGCCACTGATACCGCTGGTAAAGTTCCTGCTATTCGGCATGCAATCATCCAGGCAGAGCAGGAGTTAGGATTTGAATGCGACGTTAGTGTAGACTTGGATGTCACCTCGCCGCTAAGGAATCCTGAAGATATTTGTAATGCTGTTGCGATGCTTCAAGAGGGCGTTCCTAATGTTATCACGGGAATGCACTGCCGGAGGTCTCCTTATTTTAATCTTGTGGAGAGATCTTTGGATGGCGAGATCAATGTGGCTAAACCGCCGCCAGCCACAGTTTTACGGCGTCAGGATGCGCCAGCCTGTTATGATATGAACGCTTCGATCTATGTTTGGAGGCGTCAGGTTTTGATGGCTGAAAATAAGTTATTTCTGCCGGGGACAGCGCTTTATGTGATGCCCGAAGAGCGTTCTTGGGATATCGATAGCCCTATGGACTGGGACGTGGTCGAATTATTGATGAAGCAAAAAAATGGGTAACTGTACAAATGAAGACACTTGCGGAACTTTCTAAACTTAAAGATCGTGTAGCCCTAATCACTGGCGGAGCTGGGCACCTTGGGATGGCCATCGCGGAGGCTCTCGGTGAGAATGGTGCCACGATTGCTATTCTAGATTTAGATGAAGAGCGGTGCCGCACCAGAACGGCAGAGCTAGAGTCAAAAGGGATCAAGGCTTTTTTCGTGATCGCGGATCTATTGAGTGCTGAGGCAACCCGTAGTGCAGTCGTTGAAGCCATCTCTAAGTATGGTCGGCTAGATGTGTTCATTCATGCTGCGTCTCTCGTAGGTACGGATAAAGTAAAAGGCTGGGCTGTACCGTTTGAATCTCAAAGTCTGGAAGCCTGGCAGATGGCCATGAGAATTGGCCTAGATCCTGTTTTTACCATTTTACAAGAGGCACGTCCCTATCTGGAAAGCTCTGGCCATGGGGCGGTGATTTTGGTGTCATCTATTTATGGTTTGGTGGCTCCTGATAACTCTCTCTATGAAGGCACTCAGATGCAGACGCCGTCGGCTTATAGTGCTGTGAAGGGTGCCTTAAATCAGCTGACTCGGCACTTCGCCACTTTATTAGCTCCTCATGTACGTGTGAACGCATTGACACCGGGAGGCATTTTAAGGGGCCAAAGTTCCGTGTTTATAGAGCGTTACGAGAAAAGAACGCCCATGCGGAGAATGGGGACTGAAGAGGATTTCAAAGGTGCCGCGGCCTTCCTCGCAAGTGACCTATCAGCCTACGTTACTGGTCAGAACCTCGTGGTAGATGGGGGCTGGACGGCTTGGTGATGATTTCCGGATGATCTTCGAGAAGGGATTTTATTTCGGCTAAGGCAGCTTCAGTGGAGACACCTGCAGAGCTAATCGGGCGAATGTTAGATAGCCTGAAGGCACTTAACACTCTGTGTCTGGATGTTGGCCAGTGCCATTTCACCTCATAAACCGGACCAAAGATGGTGATGGTGGGGACATTGAATGCTTGAGCGAGGTGTGAAGCGGAGCCATCAACACAGATCACTAATTTTGCTCTGCTTATAGCGTGCAAATATTGTTTGAGCGAAGTTTTACCGGCTAGGTCAATGATGGGATTTTTTGCTGCGCGGAGAATGTCCGCACAATGCAGTTTTTCTGGGTCCGATTTTCCACCTGTCATCACCCAGGGTGTTTGATCTCCGAGAAAGGTCGTCTGAATTACTTTGGCCCATGAATCAGCCATCCAGAATTTAGATGGCCATGCCGCTGTTGGATTGATTAAAACAAAAGGTTGTTCAGGAAGCTCAGGATGACGCCAGTCATCTGGCGGCTGATTGAGCTGCGGGCTTTGAAAGTCATCTGGTTCCCCTCCGAGTGCTAACCAAAAATATCGGCCCCAATACTCTTCGGTGATTGGTTTTTGCTGGATGGATTTAAAGATGAAGCGATACCACCAGCGGATGTGCTTGGTCTGATTGACCAGCAATTGCTTTCGGCTGCTTTTGACTCGAAGAGTGCGTAAGACTGCTCTTGAGCTCCAGCTAGTGGTCCAACTATCGTCATAGTTCTCATTGATACTTGGGCCCCAGACTGCATGAGGCATTAGTTCAACTAGCGGTGAAAAAGCCTCATTGACATAAAGGGCTGTTGGTCGGCCTTGGCGGTTGGCCAGCAGGCGGCTCATGGGCTCTAATAAGGTCACATCTCCTAATTGCTTATCACTGATGATGGCGGCACGCTTCATGTTTTACTGAGAGTGGAGTTGCTCTTGTTGGATCAATGAAAAGTTAGGTTGTTTGGTCATCTCTGGTTGGAGTAATGAGGGGGTGAGAGGGAATGCCGATTCAAACTCTTGCCTGACTAAGTCTGCAAGAGGATTATTTTCGATAACATTTTGACTGATAATGTTTATTCGGGGAGTCTCTTGAAGGGATCGATCCTCTTTTCTAACTAACCCATGAACCGTTTTTGGTTCATCTACCTTTTTCATGACAGATTCTTGTTTTATAATCGCTGAAGCAGGGGTGAACCATAATGGTGACCTCGAATTAGCCAAGCAGTTGGTGCGTGAGGCTGCCAAATCAGGAGCCGATGCGGTCAAATTTCAGACTTTTCAGGCAAAGCACCTTGTCACGTCTGATGCGCCACAGGCCGAGTATCAGGCTAAGAATACAGGAAAGACGGAGAGTCAGTTTGATATGCTGAAGCGGTTGGAGTTGCCTTTGGAGGCTTTTGAGGTTCTAAATCGTTTTTGTGAGGAACAAAAAATCCTCTTTATGTCCACGGCTTTTGATGAGGAGAGCGCGGACTTTCTGAACAAGATTGGAATGACCATTTTCAAAATTCCATCTGGTGAGCTGACAAATCTGCCATTCTTGAGGCACATCGCTAAATATGGTAAACCGATGATTGTCTCGACGGGGATGGGCACCTTGGAGGAGGCTGCAGAGGCTGTGGCTACCATCCGAGATGAGGGGAATTTTGACATTACAGTCTTGCACTGTGTTTCAAACTACCCAGCAGCCCCAGCAACGATCAACTTGCGTGTTATGGAGGCTATGAAGGCGAATTTAGATGTGGAGATCGGTTATTCAGATCACACTGTGGGTATCGAGGCTTCAGTTATTGCTGTTGCTGCTGGCGCAAGGGTCATCGAAAAACACTTCACGCTAGATTGTCAAATGCCAGGCCCTGATCATAAGGCATCGTTAGAGCCGCAGGAACTGACGGAGATGGTGAAGGCGATTCGTCGTGTAGAAGTGCTACTGGGGAATGGCATCAAGAAGCCTACAGCAGAGGAACTTGAGGTCGCAAAAATCGTGCGGCGCAGTGTTGTGGCTAGCTGCGCAATCTCAAAAGGCACGACTATTGAGGCTGAAATGTTGGTTTTGCGGAGGCCAGGCACGGGTATTCCTCCTGCTCAGCTCAATCATTTGCTGGGGCGTCAGGCTGCTCTGGATATTGATGCGGGAGCGCTCATCGGCTGGGAGGATATCCTATGAGGTCGATCGGCGTCGTCACGGTAGGGAGATCTGACTACAGTATTTACAAGCCTTTGCTGCGGCGCATCGGGGAGCATCCAGAATTAGAGCTTCGGGTTTTGGTATCTGGGATGCATCTAGACGAGCGCTATGGTTTGACTGTACAGGGGATCGAACGTGATGGCTTTCCCATCGCTGTATCCATTCCAGTGCTACAGGTGGAGGATAGTCCAAAGGCTGTTGCGGCAGCTATCGGAACTGGAGCCTTGGGATTTGCTCATTACTTTGCAGAGCAGCGCCCAGATATGCTCGTCGTGCTAGGAGACCGTTTTGAGATGTTTGCAGCGGCACTGGCTGCGGTGCCGTTTAATATTCCTATTCTACATCTTCATGGTGGCGAATTGACCGAAGGGGCTATGGATGATCGCTTTCGACATGCATTGACCAAGATGAGTCACCTGCATGGGGTGGCTACAGAAGTCTATCGTCAAAGGGTCATTCAGCTGGGTGAGGAGCCTTGGAGGGTGATATGCTGCGGTGCTTTGTCATTGGATAATCTACTGTCATTAGACCGGATGAGTTCAGCC
>JAPLUM010000409.1 GCA_026397605.1 Verrucomicrobiota bacterium
GGCAGGTGTTAGCACGTCACGCCTGGGGCAAGATTTACGTTTTGGGCTGATCTCCATTCGTGAGCTGTATGCGCGCTGCATGGCCGCTGTCAGTCAGGCTGAGACAGCAGATGCCCGGACTTCGATTGAGACTTATATCAAAGAGTTGGCTTGGCGTGAGTTCTACATGGCAATCCTTTGGTTCTACCCAGGGGTTTTTGACGAGGAGTTTTCGGCTGATTTTAGGGGCATGTCCTGGCCTGGAACGGAGCAGGCTTTTGAAAAATGGAGCCAAGGCATGACTGGCTTTCCCATCGTGGATGCGGGAATGCGTGAGCTTCTCAACACAGGTTTCATGCACAATCGCGTGCGGATGATTGTGTCGATGTTTCTCACGAAAGATCTGCATTGTCACTGGAAGCTAGGAGAGAGCTTTTTCATGCAGCATCTCGTGGATGGTGAAAACGCTAGCAATAATGGCGGCTGGCAATGGAGTGCCGGCACTGGAGCCGATGCGGCCCCCTATTTCCGAATCCAGAATCCATGGACCCAGACGAAGAACTATGATCCGCAAGGGGCCTACATTCGACAGTGGGTGCCGGAGTTAAAAAATGTCTCGCCAGAGCGCTTTCAAGCCCCACCCAAAGACGGGCGCAGCTTGGCAGCTGGCTATCCTTTACCGATCGTGGATCACTCGACTGAGCGTGACCGCACTCTGGCTATGTTCGCTAAACATCGTGGCAAGTAAGACCTCGACTTTCAGTGGTCTTCTGCTTGAGCTTTCATGATCTGAATCTGATAAAAGCCGAGCGAAGAACCTGCGTAACTGAAGCTATCCAAGATGTTTTTTTCCTCCAGGACGAGCTTGCCTTCTGGGGAGATGCTGGAGATTTGAGGGAGCTTGGGTAGTCCCTTTTTCTGAATCAGAGTGAGGGTCCTAGCCAGATCGATCCCTGATTTTTCTGGAAAGGTACTCCAGTAGGCATCTCTCATGCAGGGCACGTGTAGGGCATCACAAGTGGGCATTTTCAGGTGATACTCTACACGCGGGGCGTCGGCCCGGAGGATGCTGAGCATCTCGGGGAGATCCAGAATGCCCTGGCCTAAGGGGGCGGCAGTCATTTCAAAGCCGTCTTCCACTGCATGCACGGCGACGTCTTTTAAATGTACACTCAGCGTGTAGGGCGCGAGTCTGCGCACCACTTCCAGCGGTGACTCCAGAAGACCAAGATTGCTTCCTGTATCCAAGCAGATACCGATCTGTGAGCTGGAGAGTGAGTCCATGAGCTCGATCCATTCGGAGGTCTGCAAATCTTGATGATTTTCGACAGCAATTTGCACGCCCTGTTTTCGGGCCACTGTCTCGGCCAATTCCAAGGTGCGGCGCAGGGTGCTTTTCCATTGTTCATAGTCCGCGAGTCGCGTGAAGACTTCATAGCGCGCACCTCCCAGCACCGTGTGGAATAGGGTTACTCCAGCTTCTTTCCCGATTTTAATTTCGCGAGTGAACCGATCCACATCGCCGACGGCCTGCGGGAGTCGAAGGCTGCCCTCAATCTTCATGTCGTAAGATTCGCAGGAGGAATGCACCTTTTGCGCTAGACCACGATCCCAGTCTGTCATGTCGATTTGTAAACTGCCGACGCCGATCTCGCGACCATGATCCATGACGTCTAAGGCATCTCTGAAGGCCGGATACTTCAGGCTGGAGTGACTGCTCTTCCAGCGATGGGCATATGACTGAATCGCTAGTCCCAGCCGTTGACCGCTAAAGGTCGCTGCTAAGGTCGAATTTCTCAATGCCAACAAAGTCGGCAGAGAAAGAAGCAGATCGCGACGCAGCATGGGCTAACGGTTTAAGCTGAGGGGCTGCGAGTCAATCATAGAAGTCGATTTAGTAGGTCGCTCTTCCCCCGGAGAGATCAAAAACAGCTCCTGTGGTAAAAGAGCAATCCTCTGAACACAACCAGGCCACAAGGGCTGCTGCTTCGTGCTTCTGTCCAAAGCGATTCATCGGTATCTTGGAAAGCATGTATTGAACGTGCTCAGGCGTGCATTGCTGGAGAATGTCTGTTTCAATCACCGCAGGTGTGATGCAATTGACCAGAATATTGGAAGTAGCGAGTTCTTTGCCCAGACTTTTTGTGAGGGCAATCACCCCAGCCTTTGAAGCACTGTAATGGGAGGCATTCGGGTTGCCTTCTTTACCTGCAATCGACGCGATATTGACGATGCGTCCGTAACCATTCTTTAATAGATGTGGGACCACAGCTCGGCATGTCAAAAAGGGGCCCGTCAGGTTGATGTCGATGACTCGCTTCCAGTCGCTAGGAGTCATCTCCCAGAGCTTGGCATTATTCCCGGCGATACCTGCATTGTTGATGAGCAGATCGATCTTCCCTAGGCTATGCAAGGTCTTCTCGACCGCAGCCTCAACTGATGCGCTATCGGTGACATCGACTTGAGCTAAGGCGACCCTGTCTCCATGACCCAGAGTGGCTTTTGCTTCATTCAGAGCTGTTTCATCAATGTCCCAGAGGCAAACAGCAGCACCTTCTTTGAGCAGGCGTTCAGCGATAGCGTAGCCAATCCCACGGGCTGCGCCTGTCACGATGGCTACGCGTTGATTCAAATTTAATGCGGTGCTCATTTGCTGATGAAATTTGTTTAGGGATCAAATCACTCCGGGTTGCTAGGAACTGGATTCCATCGGCCGAGCGCCGCCTAGCTGCGCTCGCATTCCTTGATCATCCAAGGCCTGATCTACGGCGTCTTGAAGTGCACCAGAAGCCAAATCGCCTAGCATGGGAACAGGTGTGCCGCTTCCTGGGACGTAGGCCCGACTTTGACGCTCTCCTTCGTAGATTCCACTGTGGACGATACGTCCAGTGCCTGCTTCGATGATATTGACTCGTAATTTCGCATAGCCATAGGGGTGGACCAGAAGATTACAGTGAAGATCCAGCACTTCACCCGTGACCATGTATCGAGCGGCCGATTTGGCTGAAAGCATTTTCCGAGTCTGCAGAGCGTGACCAAATGCATTGGTAACAATTTGGGCCACAGGCACTCGTGTCTGCACTTTTTCGAGCGGTGTTCCCAGTTGAGTGCGCACAGTTCCGAGTTCATTCGGCCCGACATCACGCCGATCCACAAAAGGTTGCGTGATGAACTCTGCAGCTCCCTGAAGTGTTCTTCCTGTGCCTGGAACATAATCTAAACTCACTTGGCTCGTCGTGGTGCAGGAGGAGATGGCAAAAACCACAAGGATAGCAAAAAACAGAGGGGTGCGATGCATAGTGTATGAGGACTTATACGGAATTAGTGAGCATTTCAATTCAACTTCTGAGATTCAAAGATGCAGGTTTCTCAAAAAAAGGATTTCGGTAGAAGATTTTTCTCGCCTTTTTGAACCTAAATGGGTCTAATCACTGCAGGCGGAGGGATTTCTTCCCGAAGCTTATACATAATAATAAAACCAAAAAACGCACTACTATGAAACGAGCACTCCAAAGAGGTTTCACCCTCATTGAACTCCTGGTGGTGATCACCATTATCGCGATTCTCGCGAGCTTGGCGGTCCCTACTTTTAACGTCATTCAGGACATGGCTAACCAAACCTCCACGTCCAATAACTGCCGTCAGATCATCATGGCCATGAAGATCTTTGCTCAGGAGCAAAACTCCATCTATCCTGACTCCTACAACAATCCGCAGACGGGTGGCACGGCTGTAACAGCCAATGACGCCTTCCGCGTATTGATCCAAGAGGAGGTCATCCAAGATGAACGTATCTTCGGCTCAAAGGCTTCGATGTTTCAGCCTGATGGCAATATCGGAACAGCCCCGAGCTTTGACAAAGCTCTTGGCGCTGGTGAAAACCATTGGGCACTGACACAAGGACAGACAACTTCCAGCAATGGTATCATGCCGCTGGTTTTTGAAAATCCGTTGGCGCCTAGCTGGCCCCCACAGTGGAATTGTGATGCTGCTGGTCAGCTGAAGCCAGGCCGCACCTGGCGCGGTGGTAAGGTCATCATTGGCCGCAATGACAACTCGGTGAATGTCGAACAGCTAGCCAGCAAAAGAGGCGGTGCCGTGGGGCCAAAAGCAATGTCCGGTGGCTATGATATCTTTACCATGGCTAGCCAAAATCAGCCCCAGCAAATCCTGAATGTCATTGCCACTGGCGGACAATCTATGATGTCTGGTGGAAACACTGTTCCCGGTATTGGTCAAGGTGGCCTGCCTACTCTTCCGGGTGCTCCTGGTGGATTGCCGCCTCTGCCAGGTGCTCCTGGTGGTCTGCCACCTCTTCCAGGTGCTCCTGGTGCTCCAGGCGGCTTGCCAGCTCTGCCTGCTGCTCCTGGTCAGTAATAGGTCCAATCTGATTCTGTCATCTGCGCCGCCGAGATCACTCTCGGCGGCGTTTTCTTTTGCTGATTGTCGGATTAAGCTGCATTGATGAGAGGTATGTTAGCCTCGGGTTTCTTTTTGGCTCTTAGCACTTTGATGGGAGGATTATCGATCCTTGCCATTGGTTTGAGTTTGGCCGCTTTATTTCATCTGCTCACTCGGCAGCGTGATCATCGCTCTGCGGGCTTTTGGGTCGCCCTTATCATTCTATCCCCCTTTTTTGGTGCCTGCCTTTATGGCATTTTGGGGATTAATTTTGTCAGGCGTCGCGGACGTCATTATCGCGGCAGTATTGGGCCTGCCTACAGAGATCCGCCGCCGTCATGCCCTTTGTTTTCAAATGAGAATTCTGCGGTCCTAGAGCGCGATTGTGCGTTAGCTTTGGTGTTGGATCGTATTTCGCGATTTACCTTTAGTTCAGGAAATTCCATCCAAACGTTAATCAATGGAGATGAGGCGATGCCCGCGATGCTTGATGCCATTCGTCAGGCAAAGACCAGTGTCGCTCTGGCATCCTATATTTTTGAAGCTAAACACATCGGAGCCGATTTTGTCCGCGAGTTAGCCGCCGCCCATCAAAGGGGCGTTCAAGTGCGTGTGATTGTGGATGATGCGGGCACTCGCTATTCATGGCCACCAGTGACACGAGAACTCGCTCGTCTGGGCGTGCCTGCCCGGCGATTCATGCCAAATCGCTTCATATTGCGCCTGCTGACCATGAATCTGCGCAATCATAAAAAGCTGCTCATTGTGGATGGAAAGATTGGCTTCACGGGCGGGATGAATATTCGGGAAGGAAACATGATTTCTCGCTCGCCAGCGCATCCCGTCCGGGATCTGCACTTCCGCATTGAGGGGCCGGTGGTCGCTCAGATGCAGCGGGTTTTTGCTGAGGACTGGAGCTTTTGTCATGGAGAGGCTTTGGATGAGAAACTTTGGTTTCCAGACATTGCTGCTCATGGATCAGCCCACGCGCTAGGCATTGTCGATGGTCCTGATGAAGACTTTGAGGCGATGCCGGTGGCCTTGTTTGCTGCGCTGAATGCGGCACGGCACAGAGTCTGTATTTTGACTCCCTATTTTCTGCCGCCAGCGACTTTGTTAGCGTCTCTGAATTTATGCGCGACTCGTGGGGTCGAGGTAACCATCATCACGCCTGCCAAGAACAACATCCCCATGGTCGCCTGGGCTGCGCGCACGCTGTATTCTGGTCTGCTGGAAGCTGGTTGTCGCATTTATGAATCGCCAGATCCTTTTGATCATTCGAAAATTCTGCTCATCGACGATGCTTGGTCTTGTGTAGGCTCCACCAATTGGGACCCGCGCAGTCTTCGATTGAATTTCGAGTTCAATCTCGCATGTCATGACGAGGCTTTTGCTGCAACTTTGACTGGTATTTTCGAAACTAAAAAAGCGGAAAGCTGTGAGGTGACGACGGAGATGCTGGAGATGACACCAACGCTTCAGCGCTTGCGTAATGGCATTGCCCGCCTCTTCATTCCAGTCCTTTGATTTTTAAGATGATCCATACACTAGCTACTGCCGATGAAACCCGAATGTGGGGCGTGGCGCTTGCAGGCACTCTTCAAGCTGGGGCTGTGATTGCTCTTTGCGGACATCTTGGAGCCGGAAAAACCCAGGCTACCAAGGGGATCGTTGAGGGCTTGGGTTCTAAGATTGATGCGACTAGTCCCACTTTCACTCTGGTTCATGAGTACTTGGATGGCAGACTGCCTGTGTTTCACTTTGATTTTTATCGGATGGACGACCCTGCCCACGTTTTGAGCGTTGGATGGGATGATTTTTTGGATGAGGCGGGTGTGATCATCGTGGAATGGGCAGATCTTTTTCCAGGTTTGCTGCCGCCTCAAACCAAGTGGTTTTTTTTCGAGTCCTTGCCTAGTGGTGAAAGGCGTGTGATGGAGAAGTCTTCCTCATGATAGAACGCACCGTCCTTGCACTCGATCTTTCTTCACCCCGCGGCGTTGTCGCTGTGGTTAGGGGTGATGCGGTGCTGTTTGAGAGTTCCTTTCAATCGGAGCGCTCTCACAACGCACAGGTCTTTCCGCCGCTCAGAGAGGCCCTGGAGATCATTGGCGACGGAAAAGCTGTGATCGCCGTGGGTACGGGTCCTGGTTCCTACACGGGTGTTCGTATCAGTATTGCAGCCGTTCAAGGGATCGCCTTATCTAGAGGTTGGCCGGTGGTAGGGTTGCCTT
>JAPLUM010000442.1 GCA_026397605.1 Verrucomicrobiota bacterium
CACCGACGCCGACATCGCCACCATTTTAAAAGAACAAAAGCCAGATGGCTCTTGGAGTGCCACGGATGACGAACGCGGCGTCATGCGCGATGCGAGTGGGAAAAAACAGAAGCCCGCCGGTGGCGTGATCTACAGCCTCGACTTCACGCAGAACGTGAAAGCCCTGAGTGCATGGCTGAAAGCGAAAGGAGGCACGAAATGAGCGCGCTAGCGTCCTGGAGTGCGCCGGTCCTCCGGCGCTTTCGAATGTCCCTCGGCCTCCGAAAAGCTCCAGAGGGCTGGAGCACTCCAAGAAGCTCACGCGAAGCTCGTTCCCCCGAGCCGGAGGCTCGAAAGAAATTAGCCGGTGGTGAAGTTCGCGCAGCGAGTGAGAACCACCGGACCACGCCGCCACACCCACGTTACACCTTTACCGCGTCCTGGAAGGACGCGAGAAGCCAACGCAAACCCAGCGCAACCGTCATGGTCGAATCGCCCCCTTCTCGCGCCCTTCCAGGGCGCTCCCCTGATTCGGTGATCGTCTCTCGTTCTCGATCCGGTGGTTCTCGCTCGCCAAGCCTCGCTTCACCACCGGCTACCATCTCGCGAGCCTCTGGCTCGCCGTTGCTGAACCTCTGCGTTCTCTCAATCTCTGCGGTGCTCCTCTGCGGTTTGTCATCCCAAGCCGCCGAGAAATACGAAAACTCTACGCCCTGGTCCTACCAGCGCATCTTCCGCCATCCGGTTCCTGTCACCAAAGACACCACCTGGCCGAAAGACGACATCGACCGCTTCATCCTCGCTCGACTCGAAAAGGAAAACCTCCGCCCCATAGGCGATGCATCACGCGGCACCCTCATCCGTCGTGCGTCCTTCGATCTGCGCGGACTTCCGCCTTCTCAAGCCGAGATCGACGGCTTCCTGCGCGATCCCTCTCCCGATGACGCTGCCTTTGCAAAAGTCGTGGACGCCTTCCTCCAGTCCGAACGCTTCGGCGAACGCTGGGCGCGGCATTGGCTGGATGTCGTGCGTTATGCCGACAGCGTGGGCCGCGTGTGGAATGCGCCGTTCCTGTATGCCGCGCGGTATCGCGACTGGGTCATTGATTCGCTCAATGCCGACAAGCCCTACAACCGCTTCGTCGCCGAGCAGATTGCCGGAGATCTGATTCCTGCGAAGACCGTGCTCCAGCGCCGCGATCAAATCGTCGGCACCGGCATGCTGGCCCTCGGCAGCATGAACGTCCAGGAGGGCAGCTACGAGCAGTACATCCTCGATCAAGTCGATGACCAGATCGATGTCGTCTCCCGCGCCTTCCTTGGCATCACCATCGCCTGTGCGCGCTGTCACGATCACAAAACCGAGCCCGTCAGCCAGAAGGACTACTATGCGCTGGCGGGCATCTTTTACATCAGCCGCACGCTCAGCGGCACGCCCAACCGCAACGAAGGTGTCGCGGGCGGTTACGTCAGCCCCGAGGCGCTCGTCGATCTGCCCACCGCGCTCGATGAACCCGTCGGGCCGCCCACCAAACTGCCCGCAGGTCTGCATTCGATGGATGACCTCCGCGAACTCGGCAATCCGAAGGAAACCATCCGCTACGACCACGACCCGCACTTCTGCATGGGCGTCATCGAGGGCGAGATCAAAGACTGCGAACTCGCCGTCGGCGGCGATCCCTTTGAGCGCGAAGCCGCGCCTGATCGTGGCAAAATGAAGATGCCCGCGCTGCCACCGATGCCCGTCATTCCACCGAAATCATCGGGTCGCATGGAACTCGCGCAATGGATGACGCAGCCCACGCATCCGCTCACCTCCCGTGTCATGGTGAACCGCCTCTGGCAGCATCTTTTCGGCGAAGGCCTCGTGCGCACGCCCGATGACTTCGGCATCACCGGCGCTGACCCCACGCATCCCGAGCTGCTCGACCATCTCGCCATTCGTTTCGTCGAAGGCGGCTGGAGCGTGAAGAAAATGATCCGCGTGATGATGCTCAGCCGCACCTATCGACTCGCCACCACCGGCAATCCCGAGCATCCCGATGCCGGTAACAAACTCCGCTGGCGGCAGAACCCCAAGCGCCTCGAACTCGAACCGTTGCGCGATACGCTCCTGCAACTCGCCGGCAAACTCACCTTTGATCGCCCCGAAGGCATCCAAGTCGCCGGAACCGGCGGCAAAGGCCGTCACGGCGTCACACGCGGCCTGCTGAGCGTCGAAGACCCGTATCGCACCATCTTCCTCCCCGTCGTTCGCGACAACATCCCCGAACTCTTCAGCACCTTCGACTTCCCCGGCCCCACCCAAATCAAAGGCCAGCGCGATGTCACCACCGTCGCCCCGCAGGCGCTCTTTTTCATGAACAACCCGCTCGTCGAGGAACTGGCCGCTGAGATCGTCGACAAGGCCGGAAAGGACACCAAAGCGATTTACAAGCTCATCCTTGGCCGCGAGCCGACTTCCGAAGAAACCGCCGATGCGCGTGAATTGGACGATCAAACGCTCGTGCAGGCACTTCTAGGCACGGCGGAGTTTCGATATGTTTTCTAAAGCCATGATCAAAGTCCTTCTGCTTCTACTTGGCGTGGTCACAGCAATGCTTGCGACAGCATACCAAACATGCGGTGACATTGATTTCAGAATGCCCATTCTAGTTGGCTGTATTTGGCTTGGAGGTATCTCATTGTTTGTCACCATCGTTTTCGGATTCTTTCGCAGATTGAATGATGGTTGGCTGGCTTGGAGACCCGCAGGCTTGGTGATGATCATAATCATCATCGGCATGACGACTGAGCACCTGAGTTATCTTGTGCTTCAATGGGAAACTAGACGGGCACATGCCTACCCTTTGCTTGTCGAAGCTCAGCTAGATCGGTTTCACCAAGCAAACAACCACTACCCAAACACTCTGACAGAACTCAATCCTGATACCAAGCCGCCAAGGTTGATTGGATACAAGGGTGAACAAAACGACTATTCGTTCGGGTGCGCTAACCCAGGTAAAATCTGGGGGAGCTGGATCTATGACCGCAAAAATAAGCGCTGGTATTACAACGAGTAATTTCATTATGACCACACGCCGCTCCATCCTTCAATCCACCAGCGCTGGCTTCGGCTGGCTGGCGTTTAATGCGCTGCATCAGCAGTGGGCAAGCGCTGCTGCGCCGCCGAAGACGATCAATCCGCTGGCTACGAAGGAACCGCACTTTACGGCGAAGGCGAAGCGGGTGATCTTCATGTTCATGCAGGGAGGGCCGAGCCATTTGGACACTTTTGATTACAAACCGGAGCTGGTGAAAGCGCAGGAAAACAAGGTGGCGAAGTACATGGGCACGGCGTTCGACTTCAAACCGCGCGGCAAGAGCGGACTCATGATTTCCGACGCGTTTCCTGAGCTTGCAAAGCACGCGGACGACCTCTGCATCCTCAATGGAATGCAGACACGCACCAACGCGCACCAGATGGCCACGGTGGCTCTGCACATCGGTAGCGAGACGTTTGTGCGGCCTTCGATGGGCGCGTGGATCGTGTATGGACTCGGCACCGAGGCGGAGGACCTGCCCGGCTTTGTCACGATCAATCCTGTGGCTGACACCGGCGGCGCGATGAACTACGGCTCGGCCTTCCTGCCCGCCAGTTTCCAAGGCACACGCCTCAGCACCACCGGCGGCGGCGTTCCCGATCTCTCGAATGGTCGGCTGAGCGATGCGCAGCAGCGGAAGCAGATCGAATTCATCCAAAAAGCCAATCGCAGGCTCCTCGCGGGCGATCCCGGCAACCCCGAACTCGAAGGCATCATCCAGAGCTACGAGCTCGCCTACAAAATGCAGACCAGCGTGCCCGACGTGCTCGATCTCGACAAGGAGCCCGCGCACATCCGCGAGCTCTACGGCCTCGACAACGGCGACACCGAGCGCTTTGGCACGCAGTGCCTCATGGCGCGTCGCCTCGCCGAAAAAGGCGTGCGCTTCATCCAGCTCACCAGCACCGGCTGGGACCATCATCAGCAACTCCGCGAAGGCATCACTCGCCAGGCCACATCCATCGACAAACCCATCGCTGGCCTCATCGCCGATCTGAAGCAGCGGGATATGCTCAAGGATACGCTCATCATCTGGGGCGGTGAATTTGGACGTGGTAGCGGCTACGACAACGAACTCTACAACGGGCGTGGTCACAACGGGCAAGGCTACACCATGTGGATGGCAGGCGGCGGCGTGAAAGGCGGTTTTACTTATGGCAGCACAAATGCCATGGGCGACACGGCGGAGACTGGCATCATCACCACACACGATCTGCACGCGACGGTGCTCCATCTGCTTGGCATCAATCACGAGAGACTGACCTATCGCTATGCCGGAAGAAATTTCAGACTCACCGATGTGCACGGTGTGGTGGCGAAGGATATTCTAAGCTGAGTGACTGTTAGAAGCTTGGGCCAATAGCGACGAGACATCCATTTCAAGATAGCGTCTTGAGATGGCGACATATTTTAAAGCTAGTTGAGCATTGGCTTGTTTTTCGACCTCGGTGAGTGGGCGGACGACTCGTGCTGGTGAGCCCATCACTAGAGATCCTTCCGGCACTTGCATTCCCTTCGGCACCAATGCACCTGCGGCCACGATGCTGCGGGCGCCGATGACAGCACCATCCAAAATGATGGCTCCCATGCCAATGAGGACTTCATCACCAACCCTACAAGCATGAACCACGGCACGGTGACCAACGGTGACGCGCTGCCCTAATATGCAGGGGAAATCGTCGCTCACATGAAGTACGCTGCCGTCTTGAACGTTAGACTGGGGGCCGACGATGATGGAATTAATGTCACCACGCAAGACTGCGCCGAACCAAATGCTTGTCTCTGTAGCTAACTCGACCGCGCCGAGAACGAAGCAGCCTGGGGCAAGGAAAGCAGACTCATGGACGGTGGGTGTGCACTCAGGAATCAAGAACTTTTTTAATGTGGGATGGCTCATGAAATGGCTGGGGTTAAGGGATTGTGAATCTTTATGTTTGACGAAAAGGCCTGAATAGCCTCTTAATCGGATACAATTCCGTTTATTCCAATGGCGGAAATGCCTGAATACTCAATACCAGCAACAACCTAAAGTAATAGCATGAACAAAGCACAACTCCTCGAACTCATTCAAAAGAACCTCGGTGGTGAAGTCACCAAGCGCGCCACTGGCGAAGCTCTCGAAGCCGTTCTCTCCGCCATCGCAAAAGGCGTGAAGAAAGACGGTAGCGTTCAGCTCATCGGCTTTGGCACCTTCAAGGTCGCTAAGCGTGCAGCCCGCACAGGTCGCAATCCAAAGACTGGCGCATCCATGAAGATCAAAGCTTCCAAGAGCGTCCGCTTCGTTGCTTCCTCCGCTCTGAAGGCTTCTCTGTAATCCTTCAAGGCTGATAAAGCCCTATGCCCCGCAGTGCTCCGTGAAAGAGCTGCGGGGCTTTTTTTTGGCAGGATGTTGTCCGCATCCGCCAAAAAAAGGCCTCCCATAAGTCTTGGGAGGCCTTTTCTGTTAGAGGATTAATCAAACGGGTTAAGGTGCCAATGAGCTGCGCTGGAGGTATTCCACGCCATAATCTGCAGCGGGAATCCAGAGATCTAGATTGGGGGTAAAGACGGCACGATCGACTTGGAGCCAGAGATTGGTCGGGGTATCAAAGGAGGCTACAGGTGTCAGCACTCCGGTCGCCGTGGCGATGCTGGCGACTTCCAGATTGCCGTAGCTACTGGCCAGCACGTGCCCACGGATAAAGTTGAGCATGGAGGGCACTTCGGTGGTGGTCCAAGTATTGATCTGGGCTAGGCGACCAGTGACACTGTTGTAGCCAATACCGACAACGCCTTTGGTGCCGGCTTCACGTGCCAAGTAGAGGCGGGTGCCATCAGTTGTGCTGGCGGAGTAAAAGGGAGTCGCGGTGATGTAGTTATCCAGCTGCCAAGCGCTGACGCCATCATAGCCACTAGCTTGGATCACACGTGTAGCGCTGCCGGCTGTGCTGATCTGCTGATCGGAATTCGTGAGGATAACCGCACCCTGAGCATCTGCCTGGGCGACACTCAGCAACTGACCTGGTATTGAAACCGGATCACGAAGCACAGGCTCGGCTGCACGCCAGTCCAGCACTTGCAGCCATGAGGCCACACGCCAATCGTAGTTGTAGTTGTAATAAGGATAAATGATTGGGCTGATGGCCACAATTGCGCTGCCTACAGAGGGCTTGGTCGTGTTGGCTGTGGTTACCACGGGCTCCACGGCCGTATCATAGCTAAAGTAAATGAAGCCTGCTTCAACAAAGGCGCGACTGGTGCCACGCAGGCTGCCTTTGACATTCACGGTCTGGGCCTGGAGCGCTGTGATGCCGGTGGTGCCGACAGTCAGCGGGCAAAGGACGGCCGCTGGGTTAGTAATGGAGAGGATAGGTGCCGTTGTATTGGCGGCTACTCGTAGGGGTGCGGCGGCGGTGGTCGCATTCAGGGAAATGACAGCAGGCCGAGAAGTGATCGGGGAAATCAAGACGGGCTGCGAAGAGATCAGATAATCTTGGCCCCACCATCCCCACCAGCGCTGCATCTGCATGGGAATATACCAGACGAGTGTTTGGGCATTTGTCCAAAGCGGCTGCACAGCGTCAAAATTCATCTGATACTCGCTCAAGCCAGTCAAATCATGTTCGACACGGCTAAGCTCCGTCACCGTGGGCGGTGAGCCGAGCTCCACAAGCACAGTACGGAGACTCTGTGGCGAAGTGCCAACAGCAGGCACCCATTGGGCCAGATAGAGGCGGTTGTCTTTCTGAGTCACACCGACCACCCGACCAGCACCTAGATCGACGATTTGCAGGAGCGAATCGGGATCGCTTGCAGGAGAGATGCGCAGTTTGGCAGTGGTGCCGCCTGTGGTGCCAATGCTGCGGAGGAACCAGCCACCATACCAACCGGTGCTGCCATCTTCGATCTGCACGAGGTAATCACCAAACGGCACCACGCGGTCGGTACGCCAAGCTAAGGATAAGGTGACCTCTGGGGCTGTGTCGGTGGCATCGGTGCTATGCACCAGCAATTCCTGACCTGAGATGGTGACAAAATGACCTGCGATCCAACTGCCACGGCGTGGATTGAAGCTGTGGTTGATGGTAGCACCAGCGGTCAGGCCATCTGTTTCGACATTGACGATCTGAATGGCTTTTTGCCCACCACCTGCACCCCAGCTCCAAGTCTGGAAAGGCACCATGACCACGCCCTGATCAGGTAGATATTCGACAGCTTTTTCATCGTAGTTGGCCTCACTCCAACTGTGGGTGCCATCAGCGCCAAGAGGCAGGCGAGAAAGCAGGGTCGGGGCCGTGACATCGGTCACATCAAAGAGAGAAACAGTCACGCGGCCAGATTCCACCCCCACAGCGAGCAGACGATCTCCAAGAGGCTCCAGATAGGTGCTCCAGCCGGGCACTTCGAGCTCGCCAGAAAGCACCAGTGCGGATGGATCGGCGATGTCCACGATGAAGAGTGGGTCGGTGTTACGGAAGGTCACGACATAAAGTCGGTCACCGTCAAAACGAGTGGCGTGCAGTTGCTCATTGCGGGCGCTGAGCAGTTCGATGGCAGATAGGGTCGTAACGGTGCTGCCGGCGAGCGGGAAGGTCTCTACCCAGGTCTGACGGTTTGACCAATTCTGCCAATCGAGGGAGACGGTCACGACTGCGCCGTGGACGATGTTCATTTTAAACTTGTCCTGGATCTGACCACGCGGAGTCAGTGTCTTCACCAGCACAGGAGCCGCGGCGACATCTATGACATGCACATTGGAGCCGTAACCACTCGTGCGTGAGGTGCTGACCATCAGATGACCTTCAGCCGCCTGCAGAGCAGAGGGCCAGCCTGGAAACCTAAGGCTACCAAGATTCTGTGGCGTATCGATGTCTGAAAGATCGATGCTGGTGATGATGGATTCAGGATTCCAGGTGCTGCTGTTCTGTGACCAGACACTGCATAAAACATGCAGTGTGGTGCCAATGAGCCGTGTGTCTGTGATGGCACCTTCGAGTGGGACTTCGCCGATGAGGGCAGGCTCTCCGTTTGTGACGCGGATCAGCCAGACGGTGGCTGCGCCTTGACGTGTTTTGTCGTTTGAGCGGCCAAGGAGAGCGACGGTCGATCCAGTCTCATCCAGCAGGAACATTTGTTCACCACTGGCTGGCAGGCGCAGGCTGCCAGCACGAACTGGCAGCGTGGGATCACTCAGGTCCAGGATTTGCAGGCCACGGTATTGATTGAAGAAATACACCTGATCTCCCACGATCTGCCAGATGTCTGACTCCACGGCAACTTGGCTGCTAGCTCTGCTGTCGGCCACCACTGCGGTGGTGCTGACGGCATTGTTCATCATCACAGGGCCGCCTGAATTCAGGGAAAGCATGCCATTGTTAGCATTGAGATCTTTGCGATCAAAGCTGCGTTTGCCTCTCAGGAAGCGCGATGGGAACTTGGCCCCACGATAGCCCTGCGCCCGCAATTCGGAGGCTGGGATGGTGGCCGGAAGATTCACGGTCACGCGGCGCACTGCGGCCCAGGTGTTTGCCGTGGGGTAGGAAACACTGATCGGCTTCCAGCCTGCGCCGGATTTCTGTTCAACAACCACCTGCTGAACACCGCGCTCTACGGCGATGGTGGCAGTGCGGTTTTTTAAAGTAAAGCGCAAAGGCACTGCGGCCGCCGTTGAGGACGCTAACTGAGCTACAGAGGTCTGGATCAGAGCACTCAGGCAGAGAAGTGCTGCGGTGATTTTTGAGAGACGGTTAAGGATCATGGTCGGAGTTGGAATTGAGGGTTTTACAGAAAGAATATTGGTTTAGCAAGAAAAGAAAGGGCACTTATTAGGCAGGGGGCGGCGGAGACGTGGTGGTCGTTGTCGTGGTGGAGTTGGGCAAGATCACCAGAGTGGAGCCTGAGGCCGAGGCCTGAGCTACGGCAGTTGCCATCATTTCGGCTGACACGTTGCTTGCCACTGTAATTCTAGTGGGGTTGGTTGTGTTCGAGGCCCCGTTCCCCATGAGTTGGAGGTCACCAGCCTGCGTTACACCAGCTACATTATAAGTACTGGTGCCAGCACCTGTAAGAGTGCCCACTCCAGATTTCATTATGGAATCAGCATTAGGCACCCATTCCGCACCTCGACCTGTTGGTAAACCACCACCTAGGGTCAAAGTCTGGTTCTCATTCACCACACTCAATGTCGAGACGACAACTGGATCAGGTCCCACGTTTGGTCCCATGTTAGATCGCCTTTCTGCCTCAGGGTCATAGGCTGGGTGCAGGGTCAGAGAGACGGAATCCCCATAGGGCTGGAACTGGATAGGTGAGCGATTCGTGGGAGAGGCCACTTGTGGGGTGAAGATGATCAGGGGCACTGCTTTGGATTCTGCGATCTTCTTTCGTTTTTCTTGCACCTCTTCTGGAGTCAGCACGCGGGTCGTGTCTGCCTGCTGATCCGTCTTTGGCAGCGCATAGATGGCGTAGCTAGGCATCGGCAGGCGGCCCAGCAGATCTCGTGTCTCCGTCAGCATCTTGAGCGCCTCCCATTGACCTCGGGTGATGGCCACACTGCCGTCAGCCGCAGGCTTCACGCCTAGAGACTCGGCATCCTCACGCAGGGCCGCCAGTCGCTCAGGGTCCGTGATGGATGGCGTGCCGGTAGCATTCAGCCGACCTGCCAGCATGTCTGAGAGAACGCGCTTTTTCACCAGCTCAGGATAGATGCTCTGCTGGATCGTGATGGTGATCTGCGGCTCACTCACCTCCACCTCACAGCCAGCCAGCGCAGCCACGGCACGCACCGCTTTTAAGAAAGGGATCGGACCGCTATGAAAGGTGATCTTTCTCTGAGCGGCCCCTGTCGGCACCAGCACGCGCAACTCATCCAGCGCCAGCGCTGCATCCCGATTCACTTCATTCAACTGCCCTTGGAGAATGCCGATGGCACGGCTAAGTGGGATATTATCCAGAGACACGCCCGTCAGGAAAAAACGATCCAAATGCTCGGTGAGCAGCTCTTTGGGCTCTTGGGCTGTGCTCTCTGCGATCTTCGGTGCTTCAGACCCTAGAGTCTTGTTTGAGGCCTTTGGCAGTTTCAGGGGCGGCTGCTGGATCGGTCCCACCAGCTCATGCACGATGACAGGTGGCCGCTCAAAGCCGGCCTCATTCCAGAAATAGACACTGACAAAGCCAACCACGATCACAGCCGCAGCAGCTGCTATCTTGTGACGCGTGTTGGTATTCCAAGTCACCGCCCACGCCGTGCCCTGTTGTAACGGGCGCTGCTTCTGTTGGGTTTCTCTAGGCGTAAAAGGCAAGGCCGCTGGTGCCATCATCTTTCGCTCGCTAGCCCGTTCCTGGACGGTAGTCTCCAGCAGGGATTCAAAACGGGACGCAGCAGCCAATGCGGCAGCGCATTGAGGACACTCGGCCACGGCCTGCCAGAGGCGTGCGGCTTCCTCAGCGGTGGCGGTTTGATCCAGCCAACGGTCAATGAGAGTGATAAACTCGGCGCTGCGGGGGTCAGGCTTCATTCGGATTCTAGGGTGAGTTCCAACCGACGCTGCACGCAGTCACGTAACTGACGGCGCAGGCGGCTGAGGGTTTGGTAAAGAGCGTCCACGGAGAGACCGGCCTCAGCAGCCATCGCCTCCATGGGTTGGCCCACATGATAACGGTCGCGGATAAAACGGGCACTGCGCTCTGGCAGAGTTTCTAGACAGTGATTCAGGGCCGTTTCCCGATCTTCCCAGGGCGACTCCGCCTCATCTGCGGTGAAGCCGGCGGAGAGCATCTCCAGCGCCTCAGGCGTGCAGGACTCTGGCAGCCGCCCTTTCATTCGGTGCTCCTCCAAGATCTTCCGAGACGCAATGCCCCGCGCCCAAGCACCGAAGGGCTTGGTCGAATCATAACGCTCAAATTTCTTCCAAAGGATCATGGCAACTTCTTGAAAAACATCCTCCCGAGTGACTGGATCACGCACCGCCGCCCCGATAAATGCCCGCAGATCCGACTGGACGGCGAGGAAGTGGGGAAGAAAGTGATCGTGCTCTAGCATTCGTGGTAGTTACCCTTCTCTTTGACAGAAAGTTGAATTCCTGACAGAAAAAGATTTTTTTGTCAGGAATGGCTTATTAATCAGCGTCAGACTGCTCCAGCGGGGCGCGCTATCCGGCCATTGGACGAATGATCCGTAAGTAGGCAGAGGCCGGAGTTCCGAATTGTTTTCATTCTTTCCTGCACTGCCTCTTTGCCGCAAACTGAAGTGTCCATGAAGCTGCTTGGCAGCGTAACATATCAAGCTATCTTTTTAGTCTCGCTCCCCATCATGTCACACTCGTCACCTTCAGTCGTTATCGTTGGTGCAGGCCCAGCAGGCTGCACACTGGCGGGATTATTGGCGCAGCGCGGGATCGACTGTTTAGTTTTTGATGATGATAAGCGCCCTGGTCTATTAGTGGGGGAGTCGCTCATTCCGGGAGTGGTGCCAGTGTTTCGTCAGCTAGGAGTCGAGGACCGGGTGGCCCAGATGTCTACCCGAAAGCCTGGCGCGTCATTTTTTGTGACGGATGGTGGGCCGCGTCTGCATTTCAGCTTCAAGAATGTGGAAAGTCACCTGCCGCCTTACTCCTACAACACACCGCGTCCTGAGCTGGACAATTTGCTCCGTGTGCGTGCTGAGGAATTGGGTGCGCGTTTTGTCCATGCTCGGGCTGAATTGGAGACTTGCGTCAGAGATGGGCAGCCCTCTCTTCGCCTCACGGATCGCAGTCGCGCGGTGGCTGGGCTCAGTGCAGATGCAGAGCCGCTCCTAGTAGATGCCTCTGGCCGTGCGCGTACGTTTTCTCGGTTGATGGAGATTCCTGCTCACAAGGGAGACCGCGATGACGTGGCTTACTTTGCCCACTTCGAAGACTTTGATCATGATGATGTCGAGGACGGGCAGGTCATCATCTCGGTGCTGCGTGCAGGCTGGAGCTGGCGCATCCCGCTGCCAGGGCGGCTGTCTGTGGGCGTGGTTGTTTCAAAGGAACATGCCAAGACACTAGGGGCCACAGCTGAGGAGCGGCTGGAAAATGCGATCCGCCAAGAGCCGTTGCTGGCAGAAAAAGCGGTGCGTGCGCGCCGCGTGACGCCAGTCATGACCTACACCAATTATCAGCTGCTTTCAGAGCGTGGGCACGGTCCAGGCTGGGTACTGCTGGGAGATGCTTTTGGATTTGTCGATCCGATGCTGTCCCCAGGTCTTTTCATGTCATTGGAAGGCGCGCGTCAGTTGGCGGATTGCGTCTTTGCCAATGGTGTCGATATCTTGAAGAAACCTGAGGCTCTGGAACGTGCGATGTGCCGCTATGATCGCCGCATTGTGGAGTGGCATCATGCTTGGCAGGAGTTGGTGAAGTATTTCTATGATGGGCGCATTTTCCGCATTCATCTGGCTGGAAAAAATTTGGCCATGAAGCCTTCTCCCTTTAATCTGGCAAGCCGCATGGAGCGGCACTCCACTGCACACATCGCCAGCATGGCTTCAGGCGGGTGGACGCGGTCAGGCTACAGTCGCTCACTCATGCGCATGCTTTCACGCTACCTGGTCTGGGATGTGCCGCCTGCTGAGAGCTTTGCTGTGCGCCAAGTGCACCTGGATGAGCCACGCTCAAAGGCTGCCTGATTCAGTATCCACCTGCGCCGATCTGGGTGCTATTGGCCTGGTTTTCGCCAGCATTTGCACGCCGCTTGTATTCATCTAAAATGGCCTTGGTGGCGCTGGTGCCTAGCCGAGTGCAGCCGAGATCACGCACGAGAATGAGTCCATCGAGATCCCGGATGCCGCCGCTGGCTTTCACCTGCACTTGGGCCGGACTGTGCTGACGCATGAGGCGCAGGTCATGTTCGGTGGCACCTTTCGTGATCAGTTGGCCATCGGCTTGTTTGACGAGGCCAAATCCAGTCGAGGTCTTCACCCAATCTGCTCCTGCTCTGGCGCTGACTTCACAGAGTTTGATCTTGATGGCGTCTGACGGCAGGTAGTCATTTTCAAAGATGACTTTCAGTTTGGCCCCATGGCGGTGAGCTTCCTCAGCGATGACGCGGATCTCCGTTTCCAGATAGTCCCAGTCGCCTTCCAAGGCTTTGGCGACGTTGATGACCATGTCGATCTCACGTGCCCCAGCTTGGCAGGCGATTTGCGTTTCATAGCGCTTCACCTCGGTGGCGCTATTGCCAGCGGGAAAGCCAATCACGCAGCTGACGACGACGTCTTTGCCTGCTAGGATCTCCGCCGCACGCGGTACCCAGTAGGGTTTCACACAAACTGTGGCGATGTCATACTCCACAGCCATATTACAGCCAGAGACGG
>JAPLUM010000062.1 GCA_026397605.1 Verrucomicrobiota bacterium
CAGCCTGATCATACTTTTGTTCACGTTCACGCGAGTAGCCGAGACCGACTAAGGCGTCCGTGTTCTTGGGGTCGGCGCGCAGGGCATCTTCATAGATTGCGGCAGAGTCGGTGAACTTCTGCGCGGCAAACGCTTCACTGGCTTTGGCTAAAAGCACGTTCAGTGGATTGCCGTCTTCGCTAGGTTTGGAAACACGGGCGATGAGGGTGCCCTGGATGCTGTTTGAGCTGAGCATTTCCTGCATCGCTGGATCGGTGAAGAGTTTTTCCTCTGCGGGTGTCAGTGACATCCGATTATTTTTCAGTTCTTCGACCTGTTGCAGGAGTTTCTGACTCACACCTTCCATCTTTTGCAGTTCGGTGATGACAATGTCTTTGGCCTGTTGCTGGCGGTATTGACTGCGCAGCTGGCGCATGACGATCTCACGCAGGGTGGAGTTTTCCTGAGCTAGCTCGGGGGACATGGCGCTCTTGTCTTTGTCTTCCTGGAGGGTCTTTAGTTGCAGGGTTAGCTCGGCAACCTGTATCTGATAGGTGCTGCTTTGTTGGCGCAGGGCCGCCATTTCTTCCTGAAGTGTGGTTACTTGGCCTCGGAGAGTAGCGATCTCCTGATCCTTTCGGCTGCCGTCTGCTTTCAGGGTGACAATTTGTTTTTCAGCGCTTTCGAGCTCTTTTTTGAGTCGCTCATTGTCTGCTAGCAGCTTTTGCATTTCTGCGGCGGCTTTGCTGCTTGGGGCTTTGGCTTTCAGGGCATCTAGTTCCGTCTTCATGCCCAGATTTTGGGCACTGAGTTCATTGGCCTTTTTACTGTTTTCTGCACTGGTGATTTTGGCTGCTTCCAGTTCTTTGGTGAGCTCATCGGCTTTTTTGCTCATTTCGGTGCTGCTTGCCTTGGCCGTATCCAGTTCCTTCGTCATCGCCTCAGTCTTCTTGGCCATTTCGTCGCTAGCTGCCTTGGAGGCGTCTCGCTCCTTGACCAAAGCTTCGCGTTCAGAGAGCAGTTTGTTTCGCTCGCCCTCGACGATGATGATGCGCTCAGCAGCCTCATTGAGCTTATTGGTGGCATCCTTGCTGGCGTTTTCTGCGGCAGCGATGCGCTGGATGACTTTTTTATACTGCACCTCAATGCCGATCTTTTCTTTGGTCAAAATATCTAACTGTGCCTGGGTGGCGCGGCCGGCGGCTACTTCTGCCCGCATGGCTTGAATGGATTCTTCAAGCTTGGCTGTCTTGCCTTCCAGGGCTTGTTTGTCTGCGCGTGCGGTGGTGATCTCGCCTGAAGCCCATTGATACCATTGCTGCCACTTAGAGAGATCGACCTGCATCTGGCCATTCTGGTTTTCCAGCTGGGTCACGCGCTGCCTCATGTTCTGTTCCCATTGAGCGATTGCTTCACTCAGGCTTGGGACGGAGCTCATGCTGGCGGTGATGGGTTGACCCGCCACAGTGCCTGGGTTTGGAATCGGGGTGGGCGCTCCGCTAAAGATAGTGGCAGGCGCTGCGGCTGTTTGTGCTGCCGGAGCGGTTGCTGCTGCTGGCATGGCTTGATTGGCGGTAACGCGTGAGATGGCTTGTTCGGTGAGGGATCGGCGATTGCTGATC
The DNA here is from genome assembly GCA_026397605.1 of Verrucomicrobiota bacterium. Taxonomy (GTDB): domain Bacteria; phylum Verrucomicrobiota; class Verrucomicrobiia; order Verrucomicrobiales; family Verrucomicrobiaceae; genus Prosthecobacter. The sequence goes on from JAPLUM010000062.1 coordinate 1,602, forward strand.
ATGCCTGGCTGCCAACTTGGGTTTGATTGCGAGACGCTATCAAAGATCTGCTGCATCTGCTGATAGAGGGAGAGTGCACCTGCTAGGTTGCCTTCTTTCTCCATTTTCTCGGCATCATTTTTCATGAGGTAACCTCTGAAAAATTGCTCGGAGGATTCTGTGTCGCTGCTGCTTTGGGCATGGATAGGCACGCTCAATAAAAACAGAACGAGAGCCAGGAGGGCGGGGGGGCAGAACTTCATGGGGGGCAAACTTTAATGGGAAGGCTGACTTTTGTAAATAGTCCTGTCAAAAACCTCACACATTCGTGGCGGCGCGGATCGCTTCCAGTTCGTCCCAGCGTAGGTAAAGTCGTGCCACCTCTGCTTTTGCCGCATCCAGGTCATCGCTGAATTTCGACGCTTCCTGGGATCGGGTGATGTAAAAAGAGGGGTCATTCAGGGTCGCGTCCAGCGTTTGTACACGCTCTTCAGCCTCGGCGATGGTGGTCTCCATGGCATTGAGTTCGGCAGTTTCTTTGAAGCTCATCTTCCTTGGTTTTGGCTTCGGTGCGGTGGATGCCGTGGGAGTCTTTTCCACTTTGACGGGCTCGACCCACGCTTTGAGCTTTGCCTCGCGCTCGCGGCGCTTTTCCAGATAATAGCTGAAGTTACCCTCCTGCACATGAACGCCCGCTGGTTCAAAGGCGATGATTTGATCACAAACACGATCCAAAAAGTAACGGTCATGGCTTACAACAATAACGCTGCCGTCGAAGTTACTGACCGCCTCCTCAAGGATGCGTAGGCTCTGTAAATCAAGGTCATTCGTAGGTTCATCCAGCACAATAACGTTACCGCCGCGTTTCAATACTTTGGCTAACATCAGGCGAGCACGCTCTCCACCTGATAGGCGGTCAACTCGCTCATTGGTGCGGTCATCATTAAAAAGGAACCGGCGCAGATAGCTGCGTGCACTCAGTTTTTGCGTGCCGAAAAAGACGGTTTCATCCTGATCGGCTACTTCTGCCAGCACGGTGCCGTTTCCTGCGAGCTGCATGCGCGCTTGGTCGATGTAGTTGAAGGCTACCTTTTTTCCAATCGTGACACGGCCTTCTTCCGCCGTTCTCTCACCCATGCAAAGGCGGATGAGTGTGGTTTTGCCGGCGCCGTTTCGGCCAACGATGCCAGTGCATTGGCCAGGTTTCAGGGAGGCGGTGAGATGGCGGAAAAGCCAGCGTTCCTTGCCAAATTCATCGGTAACAGAGGCCCCGATGCCGTCGAGATCCACGGCGATGTTTCCCATGGCCACAGCCGGTGGCAGCAGTAAATCCATTTCACGCTCTTCGACCGGAGCTTCGAGGCCTTCGATGGCATAAAAGGCGTCCAATCGACTGCGTTGTTTTGTACCGCGAGCTTTGACTCCGGCGCGCACCCATTCAAGCTCCGTTCGGAGGAAGCGTTGGCGGCGGCGCTCAGCCTGCTCATTGATCTGCTGACGCGCGGCTTTGCTCTCTAAATAGGCGGTATAGTTGCCGTCATGAGAGTAACAGCGGCCATCAGAAAGTTCTAAAATACGCGTTGCAATAACATCTAAAAAGTAACGATCATGCGTTACAAAAATAACAGCTCCTGGGAAGCTGCGCAGGTACTCTTCCAGCCAGCGGATGGACTCAGAGTCCAGATGATTCGTAGGTTCATCCAGGAGGAGTAACTCCGGCTGTGCAATCAAAGCGCGGCACAGGGCCACACGGCGTTTTTCTCCACCGGAAAGCGTTCCAACCTGTGAATCCAGCGGCGGCGCACTTAATGCTGTTGTGATCGACTTGATGCGCGAGTCGAGATTCCAACCGTCAGCTGCCTCAATGTGATGCAGGATGTCAGATAGCTCAGCCTCACTGCCATCACCTGCCTCATAGCGCTCGATCATGCTGACGAGATCGGCCACGCCGGACTGGATGTTTTGCAGAACATTCATGCTCGGGTCGATCTCGAACTCCTGCGGCAAGTAGCCGACGCGTAGTCCGCGCTGGATGGATAAATCACCCGTATCTGCGCGCTCCACGCCTGCTAGGATTTTGAGCAGGCTGGTTTTACCACAGCCATTGCGGCCCACGAGGCCAACCTTTTCACCCTCATTGACAGCCAGGGTGATGCCTTCAAGAAGACGTTGATTACCGTAGCTGAGAGTGAGTTCGTTGGCAGAAAGCATGAGAAATGGGGCAGGGGGTGCCCTTCATGCACCAGACCTGACCATTTGCCAAGGGATGGGTGATGTTTCTGAAACATCACTCGACAATGCAATTGGCGTCAGATTTAATCAGACACCACTTTTTCACCTATGCGTCAATACGATCTCATCGAGTACCTCTCCATGGCCATGCAGGCTGGAGCCTCAGATTTACACCTTTCCGCAGGGGCTACGCCGATGATGCGTCTGCATGGTCGCATGACGCCGGTGACGGATGAGGTCATGGATGCACTGGATGTCCGCGAGCTTGTTCTTGGTGGACTCAAAGACACGCAGCGTGCCAAATTGGAAGAAGAGTGGGAGCTTGACTTCGCCATCGAGGTGGAAAACTTGGGTCGTTTCCGTGGCAATGCCTGCTTTGCCATGGGCCGGATTGAGGGCACCTTTCGCTACATCCCGGATACCATTCCTGAACTGTCTCAATTGGGTCATGGGCCTACAGTGGAGCGTTTTTGTGATCTTAAAGACGGACTCATCCTGATTACGGGTGTCAGCAACAGTGGTAAAACCACCACCCTTTGCAGCATGACGCAAACCATCGCCCGGCAGCGCTCTTGCAATATTGTCACCATTGAGGACCCGATCGAGTTTGTCTTCAACCACGGTCATGGTCTCATCCGCCAGCGGCAGGTCGGCTTTGATACCCATGAATTCGCCCGTGCCATGAAGAGCGCCCTGCGGCAAGATGTGAACGTCATCACCGTCAGTGAGCTGCGTGACATGGAGACCATGAAAGTGGCGCTAACAGCCGCGGAGACCGGACACCTTGTGATCAGTACGCTTCACACCATGGACGTGCCCAGCACCGTCACTCGTATTTTAGACAGCTTCCCCAAAGAGCAGCAGGACTACGTGGCTGCTCAGCTCAGTCACTGCCTGCGTGGTGTCATCAGTCAGCATCTCATCCGTCGGCCAGATGGTGAGGGGCGCGTCATGGCTACCGAAGTGATGACGATGAATCACGCCATCGGCGGCTGCATTCGTGATCACCGCCTTCAGCAGTTACCCAGCCTGATTCAAATCGGTGGTCGTGACGGCATGCACACCATTGATGACAGCCTCCTGCATTTGCTTAGCTACGACTTCATCGCTCTAGAAGATGCCAAAGCGCATTGCCGCGACTTTGGCTTTATCAAATCTGGCTACGACAAGCTCATGCAGGAGCGTAACGGAGGTAAGAAGCGCTAGCCATGAGTG
>JAPLUM010000034.1 GCA_026397605.1 Verrucomicrobiota bacterium
TTCAGTCCATGCGCGAACATGCCGACACGGCCGATTTGGGCGATGCCGTGGCTGCAAAAAATGCCAACCAGAGTGCCCAAGCAGCAGAAGCAATCGCACAGCAGTTGCAGTCGCCCCAATTGACTGAAGAGACACGTGAAAGGCTCAAAGAAACCCTCAAGGACCAACAGCAGCAATCCGAAAAAGAAGATCGCGAACGTCCAGTCGGCCAGCATCTACTCGGTGCAGCGGATCAGCTTCAGCAGGCTCAATCAGCCCAAGCAGGCGCAGAATTCCAAAAGCTGGCTGACAAAATGCGGGACATAGCCAGGCGGGAGAAATCCAAAGATGAGTTGGAAAAACTGGCTCAACAACTCCGCGACGCCGGAAGCAACATCACAGGCCAAAATCAGGCAGGTGGCATGCAGCAAATGGCCGCAGCCGACCAGCAAGGCCAGACTGGCAAATCCCAGCAAAGCGCCCCACAGGTCTCCCAGACACAACCTACCTCAGGCCAGAACGGCAAATCAGGGCAGGCACAGGCATCCCAACAATCCCCTAGCGCAGGCCAGAATGGTCAGCCCCAACAGATGCTTCAGCAAAGCCAAAATCCCAGCCCAGGTCAAAGTCAGCCAATGATGCTCTCCGAGGCACCGCCGAATGGGCAGCAGGGTAAACAGGGACAACCCATGCTGATGGCACCCATCCCTGGACAAAAACCCGGTGAAAAACCAGATACCTTCATGCTCGGCGGCCCGATGGGAGAGGACCCCGGTCAAGGTCCAGGCATGGCGCTTTCTATCCCCGGCGGAAAGGATCCAGGCGTCGGCAGGGCAGATCTAAATGCTGAAGCAACCGCCAAGCAAAACACCACCCAGCAAGCGGTTGTTAACGCCCAACAAAACAATGAAGGCCAGTCCAGTGTCCGCTCCGTTGAAGGTGGCATCCGTCAAGAACAAGCCAGCCGCACCGCCAACCAGATCGCCACAGAAGCCATCTCTGCCGAAGAAGAGGCCCTAGACGAGTCTGCCCTCCCTCCCGCCCGCCGAGAACAAATCCGCCGCTACTTCACCGAGCTACGGAAACGCTTTGAAAATCAGTAGCCAGATGAGGAACTCGCAAAAGTAGGCGCATTCGCCAGAATGCGGGGCTTTTAGCTGAATCGTAGGCGCATTCGCCAGAATGCGGGGCTTTTCAAGTGGCTCGTAGCTTCGTTCACCAGAACGAGAAGGACGTTGGTTTTGCAAGCCGCTCGGGAACCAATCATCGAGACATTTTAAACCGCTAATCGACGCTTATGCATGCTGATCTCAGAATCGGAAAACGAATCTACTGATGGCATTTATGAGCATCTTTCAGCGACCCTTAGCGGTTTAAAATCTGATGGAGAGATCTGGACCCATCAATCTTCCAGTTCATTTTCAATCCATGGGAGGAGCCGATTGCAAAAGCTCTGCCCCATTCCTGAGCTAAACCGAGTCGGAAAATTGTCGCTGACCCTGTTTCCTCTGACCCCGTTTCCCATACAGATTCCGTTTCTAGCAGAAATAGTGTTAAGCTTTGTTGTATTGACAGTGCATAACCACAGCCGATTCTGGTAGAATTAAGCAACAGACTCGACTGCTATGAATACGACTAGGCTGACATCCCAATCCCTCGTGGCATGCATGTGCCTCACACTGCCAACGCTTATCAGGGCTGCGTCCGATGATTAGATCCGTGGTGAGCAGCAGTTTAACGCCTTGGGTGTGGCGGAGACTGAGAAGTCTTTTTGGGACGGCACCTTCTGGCGGAATCTCACCAATCCTTTGGCTCCGGCCAGTGAAGCAGCGGGTCCGAACGAATGGCTCTACTTCGGCACGAAGAGCGCTGCTGAGCTTCCCTATGCTTTGGCCATCGATAACTTCACGCTGCACACTGGAGCGCGGCTTGGCTTCACGCCGCCAGTTGTGCAGCCTGTCTTTGCCCGTGTCTGGTTCGGTGGTGGCAGGATGGTGATGAACGGCACGCCGGATGTCCCAGGCGCACCGCTGGGGCGATTCCGTGTCGGCACGCCGCATCCTTTGGGCGTCTATAGCACTTCCCTGATCGACTTTGATCGAACGATCGTGGAGACCACAAATCTCCAGATCCACAGCTTGGCAGGAATCATTGTCACTGGGGATGTGACCACCGCAGGCGAAACCTTTAACCTCCGCAACACGGGCGGAACCAGCATCGACGGCAGCGGTGCAGGACCGAATCCGAATGTGCGTTTGCGCACCGGTGCCATTGCGCAATTCTCTGCGTTCAATTGCGGCTTCGGACCGCCCGCAGCAGGCACGGCCTCAGTGGTTAAAATTGAGTCTGGCGCGCAGTTCACGGCGGCGTCTTCTTCGCTCTACAACTCAAGTGGTACCGTCTTTGACGCCACGCACGGTTGGTTAAGCCTGGGCGGTCTCTATTGCAGCGGCAGTCAAGACTCCGTCTTGGATCCCTTGGTTGTCTTTAAGGGCGCGGGCACGGTGGGAATGACGGTGAGCGGCGGCACGGACTTGGACAACTTTTCCGGCACTCTTGCTGACATCACAGATGGTGCCTCGCTGACACTTCGTGGTCCCCTCACGCTCATTAACTCAGGCAACAAGCTAGGGCTACGTGCCAGCAATACTGGTGGGATCACATTGTACAATATCAGGACAGGCAACGGCTTTGTCCCTGGTTCCACCCAGGCAGACTGGGAGGCTAGCAGCAACGGATTCATCAACGTTCAGGAGGTCATGGGTGTGCCCCTGCATCTGGATGGCACCAGCCAAACCTTCCGCGCGCTTTCCGGCGGCAGCATCATCCTGCCCACTAGCCTTGGCATGGATACGACAGCCGATGTTTCGCTGACTGCGAGCGGTGCCGGCAGCCTCCTCCGACTGCTCAGCACCACCTCACTTTCACCCAACAACTACTTCAACGTTCCCACGGCAGTTTGGGATCAGTTCAATCTCCAAGTCACGAATGGTGGCACCCTGCGCGGTGGCGATCTCACGGACTTTGGCGGCGGCTACTTTTTCTCTGAGATGCGCACTCTATATGTCAATGCAGCATCAGGCTCGTCCGTCATCACAGTGGCCAATGGCACGGTGGAGCGTGTCGCCCTGACCTTGTCCAAGACGAACACTTTTGTGCAGTTTGGCACCCCTGGCGCCCCAGCCACGCTGCGTCATGTGGATCTAAATCTTGGCGACTCATCCCTGCTCAGTGTGCGCGGCGGCACTTGGCAGCCGGAGCAAATCGAGAACGTCAATGACATGCAGACCCTTCAGATCGGCGACAGTGCAGGCGGCAGCTTTGCCGTCGTCAATGATTCTGCCATTATTCACTCCATGAGCTTTCGCGTGGGCAATGGCGTCTTCATCGGCCCTGGTGATCCGCTGCCTGTGGTGAATAACTCCACCCTCACCGTCGCTGGAGGCTCCACCGTCACGGGCACACTCGCTGGCGCGCTGCTCCCCTATGGACGTGGGCAGATCACTTTCAGCGGCGCTGGCACCACGGGAGGTTTCCGTAACGTGCAGTTAGGCGTGACCGCTTTCCCAAATATCCAGAATGGCCCGTTTGGTCCCCCAGGATTTGATGGCACCTTCTTCTTTACTGGCGGGGGTGATGCTGACCTGAATCTCACCACCGGAGCGCGCGTCTCTGTCGGCAGCTTCACGGGCGCCTTTGCTACCTGGAACCGTCCGGATTTATTCCTGCCCGCTTATTTTGCGATGAACGGCAGCGACATTAACATCGACGCCGACTCCGCCCTTTTCATCGGTGACGCCGTGAATCCAGCCGCTGTCGCCTATCAAACTGGAGCGCTTGTTGTTGGCAGTGGTGGCTACCTCGTCGGCATCGGAAACATCAATGGTGCCGCATTGCCTGGCGCTGCGGATCTAGTCGTCGCAGGTGGCACAGTCAGCCCGGGCTTCTCTCCCGGCACCCTGCATGTGGACGGCGGCTTCAGCATGAGTTCTGGCACCCTCGTTCTGGAAGTCCGCTCAAACAGTGCCAACGGCTGGGACGTTATCGAAGCCAGTTCTATCAACATCACTGGCGGCACGATCATCATTAAACCGACCGACGACTTCGATGCTGGGCTCGGATTCGTCGCTGACTTTTTTAACACGGCCAGCCTCACCATTGGCCCCGGCGTTACCATTCAAATTGACCCTATCTTCACAGGCCTGCCGTTTAACCCAACCACAGGCGCTTTTGTCGTCGTGAGTTCCAATGATGCCAATAACAACGGCATCGACGACCGCCTAGAGGCCGTGCTGCCTCCTGGTCCTAGCGCCCAGCCAGAGTGGCCCGTTGTTGTGCGCGCTGCCCCCCCGCCGATCCACGGTGCCCCTCCTCCGGCCCCGAACTTTACCTTTCGCCGTCAGGATAGCTCCGTCTCCACCTACGCACTCACGGTCCAATGGTCCACCGACCTGAAAACCTGGACCGACATCACCATCCCACAGACCAGCGCAGGCGACATCGTCATCCTGCCGAACGGAAACGACCCCGACACCATCACAGTCACACTGCCACCAGGAATTGGCGCACCGCAGTTCTTTGTGAAGCTGAAGGTGACGACGCTTTAAATCGAGAAACTCTCATTTTGCAGACCTAACGTCTCTGGTTCGGCCTGAGGTGGATCGGCCCTCCGTGCAAGAAGGCAGGGGAAACGGGGTCAAACCGCCTCGGCTGTGCGCAGAGGCACGCTGTGCGGCGCACGGCTGCCATCGGTTAGCGCAGCGGTGCCTCCCTCTGCGTGACGAACCAGCCACTTGTGACCGCATTTGCGGCTCACGCCGAACTCCAAACACAGCTCGCTCACACTAAACCTCCCGCTGTTGGCTAAGGTGACAAACTTCAATCGTTGCTCAGTTGTAG
>JAPLUM010000069.1 GCA_026397605.1 Verrucomicrobiota bacterium
CACCGCCACCTCAGTGAGATCGGTCAGGAGTTAGCCATTGCGGCAGGACGCGAGGTGCCACTCACCTTTGTGCCGCATCTGGTGCCCACGCATTCAGGCATCTGCTCCACCATCTTTGCCACACCAGCAGCGGGGGTGACACTCGACCAGATCAGTGCCGCCCTGCACTCAGCCTATGACGAACAGCCTTTCGTCCGACTGCTCGGAGCCAATCAGTGCCCTGATACCAAGAACGTCGTCGGCAGCAATTTTGTCGATATCGGCTGGGCGCTGGATACCCGCGCAGGTCGCCTCATTTTAATGAGCACCGAAGACAATATCGGGAAAGGCGCCTCCGGCCAGGCCGTTCAAAACATGAACCTTATCTGCGGCTTTGCGCCTACCGCAGGACTCTTGAATATCTGATGAATCCCGACCCACTCGATCCCTGCGGAAAAATCCGCGTCGCTTTTAAAGTTATCGAAGGCGGCGTCACAGCGGCTCGTGGTTACAAAGCCGCCGCCATTTCCTGCGGCATCAAAAATCCTGAGGCGACGCGCCTCGACCTAGCGCTGATCACCTCAGATGGTCCCACCGTCACCGACGCAGTTTTCACGACCAATAAAGTCCGCGCTGCCTGTGTCCGCGTTTGCCAGCTCAACATCAAAGAAAGCGACATCCGCGCCATCATCGCCAACAGCGGCAATGCCAACGCCTGCACCGGACTTCAGGGCATCCACGATGCCAAAGCCATGTGCAAGTCCACCGCAGAATCTCTTGGCGTGCGCATGAAGCAGGTCCTCGTCTGCTCCACCGGCATCATCGGCATGAACATGCCCATCCAGCGCATCACCCCGCGCATCGCTGAGCTGGCAGAAAAACTCACACCAGCTGGCAATGACGACGCAGCCCGCGCCATCATGACTAGCGATACCAAGCCTAAGTCATACGCCATTGAAGTGCCGCTGGGAAAAGGTCAGAGCTTCCGCATCGGCGGCATCGCCAAAGGCGCAGGCATGATCTGCCCGAACATGGCCACCATGCTTTCCTTCATCACCACGGATGCCAAGCTTTCCAAAGATGAACTGAAACGCGCCATGCGTTTCGCCGTCGATCAATCCTTTAACCGCATCACCATCGACGGTGATACCAGCACCAACGACACGGTCATTGTCATGAGCAATGGCCAAGCAACAGCACCTGCGATTAAAAAAGGCTCGCCCGAAGCCGAGATCTTCCGCTGCGCGCTCCAAAAAGTCATGATGGAGCTGGCCAAAATGATCGTCAGTGACGGTGAACGTGTGACCAAGTTCGTCGAGATCCGCGTCCGCAATGCCCGCACCCTGAGCGATGCCAAAAAAGCCGCTGAAGCCGTCGGCAAATCCTTGCTCGTGAAATGCTCCTTCAATGGCAGTGACCCAAACTGGGGCCGCATCATTCATGCCGTCGGTTACTCCGGCGCACGCATCCGAGAAGAACTCATCGACATCTACTTCGGCGGCATCCAAGCCTGCAAAGGCGGACTGACCTCGAAGACACCCGTTACCGAGCTTGAGAAAGTGGTCAAAGAACCGCGTTTCTCCGTGACCATTGATCTCAATTCAGGCAACGCCAACCACATCGTCTACACCACCGACCTTTCCGCCGCCTACGTGGACTTCAACAGCAGCGAATACTCCGCCGCCATCCACGCCAAACGCCAAAAAGGCCTCGTTTAAGATTCGTCACCCTCGGGACCATCCGCGCCTTCACAGGCGCGGGGCTTGAGGTTGCGCTGGATGTCCACGCGGTCTTCACGATTGCGGGCTTTGATTTTATGGTCGCGCTTGTTGCGGCGCTCGACGGTCATTTGGCGCTTTTTTTGCAAGCGCTTCAGTTTGGCAATCTCGTCCTCTAGCTGGAGGTAACCTTCGTAGCGGGCTGGCTCTAGCTTACCAGATTCGACAGCGGCTCGGATGGCACAGCCGACGTCCTTCACATGCTGACAGTTCTGGAAGCGACACTGGGAAGCCAGTTCATCGATATCGGCAAAACTCTCCCGCAGGATGG
>JAPLUM010000594.1 GCA_026397605.1 Verrucomicrobiota bacterium
TCGGGTTTGCCCCCATGGCTACCAGTTGCCGCACGCACTCATCCACACAGGCACGGCCCATGGCAAACGGATCTGCCTTGCCCCATTCAGGGAGCAGCGCGCAGGAGAGTGCTACCAGTTGGTTACAGCCATCCACTTTGATGACGCTACCGTCTTGAGGAGCGTCACCACTGGCTCCGGCGAGAGGTTTCAGGACCGTATTGCCCTGCACTTCATGGTCATACTCACGAATGATCGGCTCACGCGAGACAATGGAGAAATCACCCATCAGGGTTTTCAGCACCTGCGTCCAGGATTCAGGACGCACGGCGACTTTTGGCTCATTAGCAGCGACTTGTGACCACTTTGCACGCATTTCGCGTCGTGGCGCTCCGTGCAATTTATCCACCGGCAGATCGCACACCACGGATCCATGATGCCAGACTTTCAGGCGCTTTAGCCCGTCAGCTTTGGCTAGGACAAACATTTCACTCTGATAAGTGTCGGCGATCTTTTGCAGCGCGGGCAGATTGTGCTCCTCGATGGCCATCACCATGCGCTCTTGGGATTCGGAAATGAAGACCTGCCAGCTTTCCAGGCCAGGCTCCTTGAGTGGGCAATTTTCCAGCCAGACCTCACCACCCACCTCGCTGAGCATTTCCCCAGCAGCGCTGGAAAAACCACCGGCACCGCAATCGGTGATGAACTCGATAAGGCCAGCTTCACGCGCTGCTAGCACAAAGTCGCCCACCTTTTTCTCCTCAATTGGATTGCCGATCTGCACCGCAGTCTGGTCCTCTTCGTGGGAGTCCGTCGTCAGTTCAGCTGACGAAAAGGTGGCGCCTTTCAGTCCATCCTTACCGGTTCGACCACCTGCAGCGATCAGCAAATGCCCAGGCTTCACTTCTTTGGCGATGTCCTTGATCGGGATGATCCCCGCCGTGCCGCAAAAGACCAGTGGATTGTAAATGAAGGTATCGTCAAATTGAATGGCTCCATTCACCGTCGGGATGCCCATGCGATTTCCATAATCACGAACACCACGCACCACACCGCGCATCACACCCAGCGGATGGATCACATCTTTGGCCTTCAGATCTTCCTGCTTGGTGTCCGGGGGACCAAAGCAAAACACATCGATCGAGGCCACGGGCTTGGACCCCTTCCCTGCGCCTAAAATATCACGGATCACGCCACCCAGTCCCGTGTTGGCTCCAGCGTAGGGTTCGATGGCACTTGGGTGATTGTGTGTCTCGACCTTCAGGCAGACCGCCTTATCATCGTCCAGCTTCACAAAGCCTGCGTTGTCCACAAAAGCGCTCAGCACAAAGTCGGGTTTATCCCGCATGATCTGCTCGGTCACGCTGCGGATGTAGGTTTTGAAAAGGCTATCCACCACCTCTTCCTGACCATTCAGGGTGTGATAGATCTTCGCATTAAAGATACGATGCTTGCAGTGCTCAGACCATGTCTGAGCGATCACTTCCAGCTCCACATCTGTAGGGTCACGCCCTTCATTTTGAAAGATCTCCTGCACCACCAGCATGTCCGCACGGGACAGCGAGAGCTTCATCTTCTTGGACAGATCGAGCAATTGATCGGCGATCAGGTCACGGATAGGAATGGTACGAAAGACAGCTTGGGACATGGGTTGCCTATGTTCATGAAGAGTAACAGAAGGGCGTCAACTCAGAGCTTTCAGCAGACTCTTAGAAATCCCGTTTTTTGCGTGCCATCAACGAATCACCGGAGGCTATTTCAAACCGTTTGCAGTCGTTTGCGATGGTTTGCAGTGGTTTGCAGTTGTTTAGAAACGCCTATCTTGTTGCGTACAAGGCTTTTAATTTAACAAGCTTGTCGGGAGCATCTATGAGGCTGAGATTGTTCACAAACAGCCATGTCCCACGCATTTAAAGCAATCATCATCCTCATCGGTTTAAGCCTTATCTATCTTCAATGGCGCGGATTATTGACCGGATCAGCAGTTCGCTCAGCGACGCAAAGGCAAACGATAGATCAAGTACTGTTTAATGCGGCAGGCACAACTCAAATACTGCTAGCGGATGGTCAAATTAAGAAAGAAGACCTTCCAGCAGTTATCGAATCTGCCAAAAAGGGGGATCCGAATTCAGCAATGCGATTGAGAACGCATTATCGGTTTTCAGGTCAGCGTGAAGAATTCAAAAAATGGCAGTATTTCGGCATGACACCAGACGAATCATGGTCGGAATTAGAGGATTCAATTCAGGAATTGCCCGTAACACAGAAGCTCCTGGAAGCCTTGAACGAAGGGTTCATTAAATAGCTGCTCGGTCATCCTTTATCA
>JAPLUM010000227.1 GCA_026397605.1 Verrucomicrobiota bacterium
CGCTGCTGAGGCTGCTGCCGGGTGCGGGGGTCGCCGTCCCATCGGCGTTCAGCGTGATGCAATAAGGGCCTCTACTTTTGGCTTTCTCTAAAGGTGCCAGCCAACCGGTGACAGTCTTGACCGTGCGTGCCCGGACGTCGATCTCTCGGATGCAGCCATTCCAGGTATCGCCGATGAGGATGTTCCCAGAAGGTAGGATGGCAAAATTATGCGGGCCATTGAATTGAGCGCGTATAGCTGGCCCGCCATCGCCGCTGTAGCCAGGTTTGAGATCCCCTGCGAAGTGACTGATCATTCCACCGCCATCCACCTGCAGGAGTCGATTGCCTGAAACCATCTCGATGATCCACATGTGGCCACCTGCATCAAACTCCGTGCCGAAGGGCTCTTTCAAAAGCGCCTCGGTCGCTTCAATGTCCACCGCATCCTGTTTTCCGCCCGCCACGACCAGAATCTGATCTGCCTGAAGTGATGCAAATGCCGCAACTGCCAAAAGAGTATGAAGAAAAGGCCGAATCATGAGGCCGTGATCTTCAGCAGTTCACCGTCGAGCGCCAGAGAATTTAACCTGGATTATTCAGGTCAAAATAGAAACATCCGCTTCAAGTCAGGCGGCAGTTCAGTGAGTGGAACTTTGACAATTCCAGTCGCATTGGCCACGGATATGCCCGCGTCATCCACCTTCATGATGCGCACCTGTCCAAAAATGCGGCCTGAGACGAGTGTGAGATTGATCGATTTGCCCACTTGAGCTTGGCGGATGATCCCGCGCTGCTTCTGTTGATCTTTGACGACAGCCTCTGTTTGATCGCGCAGGCTTTTGAGCTTGTCGTTGACCTCCTTGAATTCTGCTTGTTTACCAGCCATCTGCTGCTTGAGGGCTCCAACCGTGCTATAGCGCTGGAATTCGCTGCGCTGATTGGTGATCGTTTTTTCCGCTTCGGCTAGTTGCTGCAGGGACTCATGTAGGCTTTCAGCCGTTTGCTTCTTTTCATTGTGAAGGTACCAGCCTGCAAATGCGCCGAGGAATAAGAGTAGAGCGATGAAGTTTTTCATGGTTTGAATGGGGATGAAATATCACTGCGCGGCCATTGCACGAAGGCTTTCCAGGTCTTTGTGGGCTTGGGAAAGTTGAGATTCCGCTTCTTGGAGGCTTGCCTTGGCGCGGGAGATGTCATTTTCAATTCCCACGATACTGCCGGCAAGTTGGGTCGTGAATTCCTTGATCATCGCCTCTGAGTTGATGGTTGCTGGTAGGAATTTTCTCAGCTCGACCATCTGGGAATTCATGGTGGTTGACTCATCATGGAGCGCTTTGATCCTGGTCGTGGTGTCCGTCAGCTGCTGCTTCAGGGTTTGGGTCTCTTTACATGAGGTCAATGCCAAGCAGGAGATACTCAGCAGGATTACTTGGGTAAATGAGTGGAAATTCATGGTTAGTTATATTTTCTCTAGGCTAACAGAAATCGGCATGAAGTGTCAATGAAATGGAACATTCAGTAAAATAAGTTGCTGTCTTCTGTCAGATTCGTAACAGTCTTATCCTCTCCCCCCTTCACCCAATCATGGATTTCAATAGCGACGGTCAAACCCGCACACTTCCTCTTGATCGCAATCGCGAGCTGCTCAAGACTGCCCGTGAAGAGGTCTATAAAGTTGTCGGAGATGTGAGTCTCCCCGTTTATATCTGGGAGCCAACCGCCGATAAAAACCCTTCTTACCCGCGTTCCGTGGCGGCGTTTTTCTTTAGCAGCGGGTGGGATAATGGTCAGGTGGCTCAGTTTGCCCCGCATTGCGTCTATCTGGCCTCTCGTGGCATGGTGGCCATGGCTTTCGATTATCGTGTGGCCAATCGTCAGGGCGGAGGACCGCTGGAGGCTATTGCCGATGCGAAGTCTGCTATTCGTTGGATTCGCTTGAATGCTAATGAACTCGGTATCAATCCAGGGAAGGTCGTCGGAATCGGCGGCAGTGGTGGTGCGCATGCGATGGCTTCTGCAGCGATGTTGAAAGGCTTTGATAATCCACTTGAATCCCAAGATTTGAGTCCTGCTCCCAATGGATTGGTACTTTACAATCCAGTCATGGACACATCAAAGCACGGCTTTGGCTTGGAGCGCTTCCCTGATCCAGGTGTGGCGAAAGAGGCCAATTTGATTCGGGCCATCGCCAAAGGATTGCCTCCCATGCTGATTATGCACGGCACGGCTGATCGTGTGGTGCCATTTGCTGGTAGCTATGAGTTTGCCAGGAAGAATTCAAAGAAGAAGAACTTCTGCCGCTTCATTGAGTTCGAAGGACAAGGCCACGGTTTCTTTAACTTCAATCTGTCCTTTGAAATGTATCAGGCCACCCTCATGGCCATGGATGAATTCCTCGTCGAGCAGGGCTTTATAGAGCCTGACCCTGACGCGGGGTTGGAAAGATACGATTGATCATCATTTGATCCCGAGGGATCAAGTATTTCCAATTGATGAGCAGGGTGCGTGCATAGGCGTCCCGTAGGCGCGACCAGACTGCGTGGGTTTCTAAGAGGCTCTTGAAATTGTTCCGTTGTTAAGCCAACGGAGGAGATTTCGCAATTTGCTTGGTTTTTAAAATCAGCGTGGGGATCACAAAGCATCGTGCAAGTAATGGTGACCTCGAACCCTAGGCTCAGGAATATCGGATTGTCAGTTTGCATCCGTCATTGGTTTTCCAAGGCTTTTTGCCTCTACGGCAAGTGTCGCCCAACGCACAGCCGCTTCGAGTCGAAAAATTCTTGTTAAACCAAGCCCTAGCTCAGCTCAACGATCTTCCATTCCTCAATCTAGGCTAACAAATACCGCACGTTCTCCGACCTGCTAATTATGGAAAATGTAAAATAAATCAGAAAATGTAAAAATAACGTTTGTAATGTTATTAATATATACCATACTTACCATACTCCAGACAACGAGTCTCTTTGAGGTTCAAGTTCGGAAGTTAAAGACCAACAGCCCAAAACAAAAAAACAACACTATGAAAAACATCAAAGTAAACTCCCTTAAGGCTGGTTTCAGCCTTGTTGAAATGCTCGTCGTGATCGCCATCATCGGTATCATCGCCGCCATCGCCATCCCGAACATCGGTTCCATCAATAACCAAGCTCGTATCGCCAGCGGTCAGCGCAATGCTCAG
>JAPLUM010000877.1 GCA_026397605.1 Verrucomicrobiota bacterium
CGGCCTCCCGCTCTGGCGAAAGTTCATCACGAGCCACCCCAGCGCCGCCATGAATCGCCAGGACAAAGGGTTGTTCCGCAGCCATAGCGGAAAAACAATCACTCAAGCCGATCATTAGCAGAAAGGCCATGTGCAGGGTATGTGCTATCATGCTGGACATCACATCGCAGAATGAGGACGATGCAAGCCCGTTGACAGAGTTTGCGGCATTCAGCCAAAGCGTCAGCCACACTCACGCAGGGTACCCGAGCCGCTGCGAAAGTTGATCGGCGAGTTGCTTCACCTTGAGGCCTAATTTGTCCAAGGCTGCCGGCCTGACACGATCCGACGGACCGCTGATCCAGATGGCTGCGACGGGACTACCGCGATGATCGAAAACAGGCGCGGCGACGCAGACGAAGGTTTCGCTCTCTTCCCCACGGTCGAGGGCGTAGCCGTTTTTGCTGGCTTGCTTCAGTTCGGCGAGGTAGGCCGTGGCGCTGGTGATAGTGTGGCGCGTGTGTTTGGTGAACTTCATCTGCTGCACGAAGGCTTTTTGCGCCTCGGGGCTCCAGTGGGCCAGCATGGCCTTCGCGGGTGCGGCGGTGTGCAGGGTGAACGCGTGGCCGATTTCGACGACGACCTTCACCGGATGCGATGATGCGACTTGATCGAGCACGACGCCGTGATTGCCAGCGAGGGTGCCGAGCAGCGCGGTCTCGCCCGTGGCATCTCGCAAGGCGGTGAGGATGGGCGCGGCGGCTTGGATGAGTCGTTCGCCCCCCACGGCGGCATGGCCGAGACTGAGGAGCTTGCGGCTGGCGCGGTAGGCCTTCGTGCCTTCATCGCGCTCGGCATAGCCGCGGAGCGTGAGCGTGGTGGCGATGCGGAAGACAGAGTTCTTCGGCATCGCAAGCGCCTCGGTCATCGCGGTGAGCGTCAGGCCCTCGGGATGCCGTGAGAGCAGCTCCAGCAGGTCCAGGGTGCGGTCGAGGATGGGCACCTTGTAGCGGCTGAGGGGGTTGGCGGCGGTTTTTCGCGCTTTGGGCATGTGTTTGATATACGGAACAAGATTTGCCATTGCAAACGCGTAGTTCGTGATCTTCAATCGGTTCTCCATTTCAACTCACAGCCCAAATGACAAACCTGACCTCCTTCACTGTCATCGTTACCGGCGGCTCTCGCGGCTACGGCGCGGGCATCGCGGAGGCCTTTGTGAAGGCTGGGGCGCGGGTCTGGATCACGGGACGAAGCCAGGACAAAATCCAGGAGACCGCAAACCGCATCGGAGCCTCGCCTTTCGTGGCCGATGTGGCGGACGGAGCGGCTTGGGATCGTTTGATGGCCGAGGTGATCGCGCAAACCGGTCGGCTCGATGTCCTAATCAACAACGCAGGCGAGGGCGTCAAAATCGGCCCGGCCAGCGAGCAGACCGATGAGGCCATCGCCCAAAGCATCGCCAGCAATCTCACGGGGGCGATGCTTGGATGCCGTCGTGCTGCCTCCATCATGCAAAAGCAGGGCAGCGGCCTCATCGTGAACATCGGCAGCGCCTGCTCCACGCATGCGTGGCCGGGTTGGAGCGTGTATTCGGCCGCGAAGGCCGGTTTACTCATGTTCACGCGATGCCTGCTCACCGAGCTGCGACCTCACGGCGTGCGCGTGACCTCCATTTTGCCGTCCTGGGGTCAAACTGACTTCACCGAGGCCGCGCACCTTCCGCCACGCGATCCAGCCGTGCTCGCGCAATGCATCTCGCCCGCCGATCTCGGCCAACTCCTCGTCCAAACCGCCCAACTGCCCGCGCACCTCGTCGCTGAGGAGATCAAGCTTTGGCCGATGGTGCAGCCCATTTCCCAGCTATGATGAAACTCCTTCTACCTCTTCTACTCTTGCCCAGCCTCCTGACTGCCGAGGTCATTGAGGCCGATCTGCTCATTGTCGGTGGCAATGAATCCGCCTGCGCGGCGGCGGTGCAGGCGGCGCGACTGGGCGTGAAGAAGATCGTGCTGGTGAATGACATTGATTGGCTCGGCGGACAGTTCAGCGCGGAAGGCGTGGGTTGCCCGGATGAATGGACGGTGGTGAATGGCACACGAACGAACTTTCCTCGCAGTGGACTCTTCCTTGAGGTGCTGCGTCGTATCCGTGCGCACAACTCGCTTACCTATGGCATGGCGACCCCGGGGAATTCCTTCTGCGGCACAGAAACCATCGAGCCTGCGGCAGCGGCGAAGATCTTCGAGGAACTGGTGAAGCCGTATGTCGATGGCGGAGCCTTGCGCATCGTGCGCGGCTGGCAGCCGACCAAAGTGATGGTCAAAGAGGGGCGTGTCACCGGAGCGGAGTTTGAGCTGACGAAAGGCGGAGCGGAGCGCATGCAGATCAACGCTCGTCTCACAATGGATGCGAGCGACTGGGGCGATGTGATTCGCCTCAGCGGTGCGAAGCATGGCGCGGGACCGGATTTGAAAGCACGCTTCGGCGAAGCCAGTGCCCCAGAGGCTTTTGATGACGCGGGGCCGCAGGAGATGAATCCCATGTCGTGGTGCCTGGTGCTGCGAGAGACGGGCGGCAAGGATGCGACCATCACGAAGCCTGAGACTTATCATCCGCTCTCCTTCGCCGGTCTCGACAAGCTCGCGCCGTGGGTGGACAGCGACATGAGCGGCGGCATTTATTCGCCGAGCGGCAACAGCCCTTACACACATCGTCGTCTGGTGGATCGCTGGCACAATGGTTTCGCACCGGGCACCGAGGCGACCTTTCTGAACTACCCCACGCAGGATTATCCGCTGTGCCAGCTCCCGCAGCGCGTCGTGGATGCGCTGGAGAAGACGGAGCCTGGCGCATCGAAGAAGAACATCGTCGAACTCACGCCCGCGCAACGCCGCATCATCTTCGATGACGTGAAGCAGCATGCGCTCGGCATGTTGTATCATCTGCAAACGGCCGGGCATGATCGCGTGGGCGACTTCCCGCAATCCTTTCGCTACATGCAGCTCACGGACGAGTTCGGCACGGCGGATCGTTTGCCGCCGAAGCCCTACATTCGCGAAGGTCTGCGCCTCGAAGCGCTCTACATGCTGCGCGAGCAGGATATCCGCGCTGCCACTCGCGAACCGATGTGGGCCAAGGTGCTGCCAACAGACGGCATCTTCGGCTACCAGTTTAACATCGACTTTCATCCCACGCGGCGCGGCTTTGTCGCCGGATCGCGCAACGGCCCGTGGCGCAATATCATGACACCCACACGTGGCTGGCACACGGACACAGATCGCTCCACCTTCCCACTGCGTGGACTCGTGCCCGTGGAGATGAAGGGCTTGATCGGTGCGGGAAAAAACATCGGCGTCAGCAGCGTCGTGCAGTCCGCGATTCGATTGCATGGCCAAATGATGCACGTCGGCCAAGCAGGAGCCACGCTGGCCTGGCTGAGCCTGCGCGATGGCATCGAACCGCGTGAGGCCGCCAGCGATGTGTCGAAGGTGCGAGAACTGCAACTGCGCCTCGTGCGCGGCACTGGCGGTCCGGGCATCCTGCTCTGGCCCTGGCACGATCTCGCGCCCGATGATCTTCACTTTGAAGCCGCAAACATGCTGTCCGTGCGCGGCATCTGGCAGCCCGATGCGGACAGTTTGTTCTTCAAGCCCGATCAACCCATGACACGTCGCGAACTCGCCCGTGTGCTCGCTCGACTGTGCCGCGCCTTGCCAGACGCCAAGGACTGGCCGCATCACGACAAGCCTGTATATGCCGACGTGCCAGCCGATGATCCCGATCGCATTTCCATCGAAGCAATGGTCACCTGGGGCGACTTCCAGCCCACGGCGGCGCGGTTCACCCCAGATGGTAAAGCCACACGCGCCACGCTCGCGGAATGGCTGAAACGTCTCGGCCTGCCCGTGGCGAAATCTTTGTCAGACTACGGCACGCGCAGCCTCACCCGCGCCGAGGCCGCGCAGCACCTCTGGCGTGCGCTTGGATTGAAAAAGGAATGGACGCCCGCCGCAGGCACATGGCTCCAGCCCGGTGGCGACGACGATGGCGATGGCCGCAAGGACCTCGACGACCCACTGCTCTTGGATCGTGACAACAACAACGTGCCTGACCGCCTCCAGCCGCCAGCGTTGGCCCAGGCTACCAAGTCATTCGGTCGTCGCGTGCTCGTCAGCGACTACGGTGGGAACAAAGTGGCCATCATCGCTGCGGATGGCCGCGTCGAGTGGGAGCATCCCGCCGAGAAGCCGCAGGACGTGTGGATGCTCGCGAATGGCAACGTCCTCTTCAGCCATCTGCGCGGAGCCCGTGAAGTGACCATGGCAAAGAAGATCGTCTGGGAATACACCAGCCCGGACAAGACCGAGGTCCACGGCTGCCAGCCCTTGCCTAATGGCAATGTCATGGTCGTCGAGTGCGGCACGAAGCGACTTGTTGAAGTCGGACGTGATGGCCAGATCGCCCGCGAGATCGCCGTGCCGGTGAAAACCAAAAACACCCACGATCAAATGCGCGGTTGTCGTCGCACCAAGGATGGTCGCTACCTTATTTGCGCCAAAGGCGACCGAGCCATCCTCGAACTCAGCGCCGAAGGCAAGCTCCTCCGCTCGATCAAAACTCCCGGCGACCCTCACGAAGTCCGCGAACTGCCCAACGGCCACCTCCTCATCGCCTGCGGCGAAGGCGAGGCCTTGCTCGAACTCGATCGCGAAGGCCAAGCCGTGTGGAAGCTCGGCACGCAGGAAGTGCCAAACAACCCGCTGCGCCTCATCAGCGGCTGCCAGCGCCTGCCCGACGGCCACACCCTCGTCATCAACTGGCTCGGCCACGGCTACCTCGCCACCACCGCCCAGTTCTTCGAACTCGACGAGCAAAAACGCATCGTCCGCCAGTTCACCGACCACGCCCGCTTCACAAGCATCAACAAAGTGCAAGTCCTCGACATCCCCGGCGATCCGTCGAAGGATGAGGTCTGGAGGTAACAAAGTAGCTTCGGCTTTAGCCGAATCATGGTTATTGAAATCGGCTAAAGCCGCAGCCACTTTGCATCATGATTCGTCTCATCGTTCTCACCTTCGTCCTAGCCATGCAGGATCATGCGTGGGCGGGGGACATCCGTGAGGTGGAGGCTTCGGTGGGTCGAGGTTTGGCGCGTGTGAAGCAGGCGGCCAGTGATTGGCAGAAGCACAAGACATGCTTCTCCTGTCATCATCAGACATTGCCAATGGTGGCGGCGACTGAGGCGGCAAAGGTGGGCTTTCCACTGGATCAAGCGTGGCTGGCCTCGCAGGCAGAGACCACGCACAAGTATTTTGCGGATCGGATCGACGACATGAACCAGGGGGACCATGTTCCTGGAGGTTCAACGACAGCGGGCTATGGCATGTGGGCACTCATCATGGCAGGGCGACCTGCGGATGAAACAACGACTGCGATCGTCACCTACCTGACAAAGATCCAAGGAATGCCAAGAATAGCGGGCCGCGCACCAGTCGATCTTTCGCGTGTGGCGAACGGTCGTTGGACGACATCCTGTCGCCGACCACCCATGCAGGGTTCTGACATGGCAGACACGGTTCTCGTGCTCGCTGGAATGGAAAAGTATGCGACCCAGGACCAGCTTAAGACGCTCACTCGCACACGGGCTGCCGCAGAAAAATGGCTAGTGCAGGCAACGCTCGTGACACAGGAGGATCGCATCTGGCGCTTGTGGGGACTGCATTACCTGAATGGCGATGTTTCGGCTAAAGATGCGGTAATCGCCGCCATCATGTCGGCTCAACGCGAGGACGGTGGATGGGCCGCGAGCGAGGGCTTGGAAAGCGACGCTTTTTCCACAGGCGAGACCTTGTTTGCGCTCTGTCAGACAGGAACCAAGCCGACGGAAGCAATCATCCAGCGTGCTTGTGATTATTTGCTTCGAACCCAACTCGCCGATGGCTCATGGCTGGTAAAGTCGCGCGTAAAGAACAAAGCCCAGCCTTACTTTGAGAATGGTGATCCACACGGCGAGCATCAGTTCCTCTCTACCGGCGCCACAGCTTGGGCCACGGCCGCATTAGCTCAACTGCTGCCTGCTAAGCCATGAAGCAGTAAGAAAAACCAGTTTCACGTTTAAAGTTCAAGGTTTCAAACACTGAAGCCCCGAGCGTTGTGACCCAAGTATCCTACACTTTTGAGTGTTCTCTCGATGCTGCGCCGTGAAGCCTGAAACTTGAAACTTAAATTTACGCTAAGGCCGTGCGATCTCTGGTGGTGGCTTGGGTCTGAGTTTTTCGAACGTTGCTTTTTGTTCGGGCGTTAAATCCTTCTCAATGCTAATGAGGGCCTGATCCACGATCTGCCACACGGACTCGATTGCACCTTTGCGCAGGGTAGTGAGTTCCCCGACAGCTTTGTCGGTGTGAGCTTCAAAGCGTTGACGCTGTTCATCCGTGGGATGCAGCTTTTCCAGGTGCTTCATGGCATTTTCTTTCCAAAAAGCAGGGTTCTCCTTTTTCTTCTCATTCGCCTTCATGGCCAGCACCCCCAGCACAAAGCCGACTCCAAGACTGAAGCCGATGACGAGAAGAATGAGGCAGCCTGCCTTGGTTCTACGGGTTGCAATCATAACCAGGAAGAAAAGGGTTCCATCAGTGGATTCAGGGAAAGCGGATTTTCCAAAACAGGTGTTTCTATGCGGACTTCATACCAATGAGCCGCAGCAAAACTGGCACTAATGGCGAACAAGAAAGCCGTCGCAAACATGGCGCGTAGCCCCAGTGCTCCCAAAACCTCTGACCACGCTTCAGCGGGCGATTCCTGAAAGCATGCGAGTACTCGCGTGGTGAAGCCATAAGGCAAGTCGGCAGATTCTGCGGGGACTTGTCGTGCTACTTGAGTGGCTGTTTGCCAGCGTTGGTCGAAATCATTCATAAATCAGTAAAGTCCTCTTTCATCAGTTCTTGGGCGATCTGCCTCAACTTGTGTCGAGCACGCATGGCACGCATTTTGACCATAGGCCGTGTCCATCCGGTGATCTGAGCGATCTCTTGGGTGCTGCGTTCTTCCAGATCCAAAAGAGTTAAAACAAGCCGATCCGGCGCGGAAAGTTGAGATAGCAAACGTGTCACAACGAACTTGGCATCCATGGTGCAGCCAGAGGGAGCGGTTGCTTGCCCTTTCATGAGAAAGTCCAGCCACTCGGTCTCTCCGGCGTTCAGATCCGTGAAGCGCCACTCGGGACGGGCTTTTTCGGCCCGCAAGGCGTCCAGACAGGTGCGCACAGTCAAGCGACTGACCCAGTGCTCGAAAGGAATGCCTGCCCGTTCTTGATAGCTGTCCAGTTTTTGCAGTAACTTCAAAAAGACATCCTGCATCAAATCTTCCTCGCTTTCCCGTCGCGGCAGATGATTCCGCACCAGTCGCTGGACTAGCGGAGAGAGATGCAGGATCAGCGAATTCGCCGCCGCCAGATCGCCACAGCGCACGCGTGAAAGGCAATCCTGCACAGCAAAGGTCTCGGTCATCAAGAGAGGAAAAGTTTATGAGGAAGCGTAGCCACACACCCACTCAAACGCACGACAATACCAGCCGGTAACAAAGAAAACGGCACCCCAGTTTCCCAGGGTGCCGCGAAGTATTAAACTAATAGGAGTCGGATTACTCGTCCATCTTGACCGTTTTGTATCCACCGATGCTCTTGAAGTAGAGGAGCAACAGCAAATAGATGGCGGCCATGGCCATTG
>JAPLUM010000834.1:0-2738 GCA_026397605.1 Verrucomicrobiota bacterium
CTTCAGTGTACCACGATCCACGAAGTCGAGGATACGACCTGGAGTGCCCACCACGATCTGGGAGCCCATTTGCAAGGCGCGGATCTGGCGATCATAGGAAGAGCCCCCGTAGATCGGCGTAGCGCGCACGCCTTCGCGGAAGCTGGCTACTTTATGGATCTCTGCGCAGACCTGCATGGCCAGCTCACGAGTCGGACACATGATCAGTGTTTGAGTCGCGCGGCTGTTGCTGTCGATCTGCTGCACAGCAGGCAGACCAAAGGCCAGTGTTTTACCAGAACCAGTCTGGCTTTGACCCACCACGTCCCGTCCCGTGAGGGCGACTGGGATAGCTTCTGCTTGGATGGGGGAGGGTTGTTCGAATCCTTGGGATTCAATAGCTTTGAGGAGCTCGGGCGAAAGGCCGAGATCTGCGAATGTCTTTTCCATATCTTATCTATAAACCCGGCGCGGGTTGGCTTCCGTGAAACGGGCAACCAGTCGCCGTAAAAGCGTCCAGCATCAGCGGGACGGGATCACCGTCTAACAAGACAAACATCGGCCCCAAGGGGGGAAGCCGGTCAAAACCGGCGCGCACCTTTCCACACATCTGGAGATTAGCAAGTCTGGATGTTAGACCACCAGAACCCGCAGGCTGGAGGCAGCAAAGAGAGCTTGTAAAGCTTGGCTCTGCGCCTTGGAGAGCGCAGAGAGGGACTTGGGTAGTTTCTTCCCTCCTAGCATGAAGTGCCTCAGGGCTGCCTGAAACAGATTAGAATGTTCGGCTCCGTCGATCTCCCAATCCTCTGGGAACACGGCGTCGAGAACGGAAAGACCCGCCTCAGAATACTCTTCGAGCTCCAGCGCCCAGCGCATGACGGTCTCTATGGCAGCTTCGTCAGGAAAGCGCTGCGCGACGAGTGTGAGCAGATCTGCACGGGTTGAAACATTCATCAGCAGCGCCAAAAAGAACCGATGCTCAGGCTCGGCAATGGTGCCACGCATGTTCTTGATATTATCCCGCCTGAGACCTTCTTCGAGGGTCGCTGATACGCCTGCGGCGAGTTGGCCGTGTTTACTCTCAAAGAGGCCCAGAGCTGCCTCAAAGCCGCCCAACTCACCCAGCTGGCCCATGCAATGCTGCAGAAGGTAAAAACCGCGCTCAAAGTCTAAATCCTCAAGCATCTTCATAACAAGCGCGCCGTAGCCAGGCACTTCCATTTGCGCTAGCAGATCCAGCAATTGCTTTCGACGCATGGTCAGCGTGTCGTGAAACATTGGATCCACGGCCATGTGTGGTGGCAGATAATTGAACTGCGGATTCATCCCTGGATCATTCTGCGTGCGGACTACGACGGTGACAGATGGCGTATCCAGATGGAACAGAGAGTGGATGCAGCTTGGACCGGAAACGATCGGCACGGTGCGGCCAGTCTCCAGGAGCTCGATGCTCTGCATGCTCACTTGGCCCATGTGCAGATGAGGTGTCACGGCTTGCGATTTTTCAAATGCATAATGCGCGTGAATGCTGGAGCCTGACATGACGTGGAAGGCACCGGAGAATTCGTGCTGATGGATGTCCGTCGTGCCATCCATCCAGACCAGAATCTGGATGTAAAAGCGCGGGTGATCGTAGGCCACCAACTCGGGCTGACCAAAGCCGGACTGCGTTTGCAATGGCTGGTCATCGTTGAGCAGGAACTCCTCAATGAAGGTCGATAAATTCACATGCTCAGAGGGCAAGCGCTCCTCTAGCGCCGTTCGTGCGATTTCTGGGAATTTCTCTAATGAAAAGTTCTCCCGCTTCCAACGCTCCAACACTCTAGCACCCAGCTCAGTAAAAAAGGTATCCATCTGGACCCTTCCGCCACGAGATGCATTTCACAACTCGGATTACAGCAGAGCCGAAATTGGCAGGGGCGTTAGATCATTCACGCCTTTAGGGAACATGCGTTTGCGATAGGTCAGGACTTCAGGATCCTTTTCCGTGATGAGAACCACGTGCTCATAGTGAGCACTCGGCGCGCGATCTTGAGTAATAGCGGTCCAGTTGTCGCTCAGGACGCGGGTCTTAGCGGTGCCCATGTTCACCATGGGTTCGATGGCGATGGTCATGCCAGCTTTCAGCCTTGGGCGTTCACCTTTCCTACCGTAATTGGGCACTTGCGGCTCTTCGTGCAGTTTACGACCGACACCGTGGCCGACGAATTCGCGGACGACGGTGTAACCGTATTGGATGACGTGTTCTTCGACTGAAGCACAAAGATCTCCGAGCATCCAACCGTCGCGTGCGTGACGGATGGCGCAATGCAGTGACTCTTCTGTAGCAGCGAGAAGATGCAGGGTTTCTTTAGCGACATTGCCAATAGGCACGGTGAGGGCATTATCGCCGATCCAGCCGTCGTATTCGATGCCGACGTCGATCTTCACGATATCGCCATCCTGAATGACTCGGGGGCCGCCGATGCCATGCACGACTTCCTCATTGATGGAAATGCAGATGTGTCCAGGAAACTTGCGATAACCCAAAAACGCGCTTTTGCATCCGCGCGCTTTCATCTCGGCTGCCGCGTAACGGTCCACCTCACCGGTAGTGATTCCAGCGACGGCTTGGGCTGCAGTCTTTAGCAGAATGTCGCGAGCCATTCCGTTCGCCACACGCATCCCATTTTGCTGGGATGCATGGCGGATGGGGATCTTATTGGAAAGCAGTCCCATGTGGCTTACTTCCCGCCTGTCGAGATATAATAAGCAACACC
>JAPLUM010000834.1:2790-3580 GCA_026397605.1 Verrucomicrobiota bacterium
GGCGATGATGGAGATACCAACCCAGAGCCAGACAACAGTGGTGGAGTCGGCCACTTGACCTGTCTGTGCCATACGATCAAAACGTCCACGGATACGACCCTTCTTGAGGAAGCCGTCGTAGTGACTCTGGAGCAAGTGAGTTTCAATCTGACGCATCACGTCAAGCACAACACCCACAAGGATAAGCAAGCTGGTGCCACCAAAGAACTGAGCAGTCTGCGGGGCGATCCCCATCAAGCGACTGATGACCGCTGGCATGACGTAGAGAAGTGTCAGGAAGATCGCACCTGCGAAAGTCAGGCGACTCATGGTGAAGTCGAGGAAATCTGCGGTTGGCTTACCTGGGCGGATGCCTGGGAGGTAACCACCACTTTTCTTGAGATCTTCGGAGATCTGCGTCGGCTGGAACATCGTGGCGACCCAGAAGTAACTGAAGAAGAAGATCAATGCAGCGGAGATCGTGTAATAGGGAATACCAGAACTCAGCCAAGCGGAGAATGTCTGAATCCCCGCTACATCAGGAAACATGGAGCTAAGAATCTGCGCAGGGAAAAGCAAGATAGCTTGGGCAAAGATGATCGGCATCACTCCTGAATAATTCACCTTCAAAGGCAGATACTGTGTCTGGCCACCATACACTTTACGCCCGACGACACGCTTGGCATATTGAATCACGATACGACGTGTGGCCTGGGTCAAAGCAATGACTCCGGCAATGACGACGATCATGAAACCAAGTAATAAGACCAATTTCATGGGCTCACCCATGGTCTTAACATTTGGCCCGACG
>JAPLUM010000649.1 GCA_026397605.1 Verrucomicrobiota bacterium
TAGCCAGAAGGTTTGAGGTTTGGATTGATATGCTCAGTGCCAACCTCCGAGCCGCCATACATAATGGAAGAGATGAACAGTCGCTCTCCGTTACTTTTTAACTCGGGAACCGTGATATTGATCGGATTCCAGAAAATCGAATTTTCGACATGCAAACGGGCCGTTGATTTCAGAAAAACCTCGGTAGCGACAGGTTCCTCCAACGAATACGAATGAGCCACTGAACCATTGGCGACACCGTTGTTGTAAAGCGTGCAGTGCTCGATCAAAAGCCTACCGCGGCTCTGCTCTATCACTGAGGTGACGCCAGTATTCATTCCTCTGAAAATGCAGTTAGTCAGACCCGCAATTGAAACACGAGCCACCGGCACTGCAGGCTCTGACCAATTAATGGCTGCGCCTTGAGAAGCACTGGCTCGTTCAAATATGAAACCGTTAAACACACAACTTCCTATAACACTTGCCACAGGTGTCGTGCCCGAGCCTCGAATCACGCACTCACGGTAACGGTAGGCCGGACTTTTATCCGCTACAAAAGCAATCTGAAAAGTGCCTGTATAATTGATGTTTTCGTTATACACACCTGGCCGGATGACGATCATTCGGTAGAGATTCAGTGTTGTTCCCGTCAGCTTCGTGATAGCAGCAGCAATCGTTTTGGTTTCGGTCGCAGTGTCTGCTGCCGTGCGGCTTGCATCTACTGTAACAACAATGCCAGCAGCACTTGGGGCAGCTGTTACGCCATTTGCCTCCCAGGCATTCGGGATAGCATCACCATCGCTATCACGCAAAGCATTCTTCCAATCGGCGTCAGATCCTCCATAAAGAGATTCCTGACTTTCCAAAATACCATCTGCATCGACATCGTAGGTGGAAGTTGGCCAGCTGAAAGGCACGGCAACAGTAGCAACTTCAGCAGCATCAGAATCACCAACGCCATTTCTAGCACGCAACCTGTAATAAAGAAAAGTCCTCAAAGCAGAAGTGCCACGTGGCACAGTCACATCTGAGAAACTTGTCGTGTTCACAGGTAGCGTCGCAGCCGCAGTCAAGGCCGTCCAAGCGCCTGTCCCAATCTTCCTCTGAATATAAAAAGAGACTTCGTTCGTTGAACCGTCAGACCAACTCAAGTTTACCGTGCGGTTCGTGCTACTACCTTCTGACCAAGTAGCACTCAATGTACGCGGAGGATTAGGCACCGTCTGTGCCTGAACAAACAATGGAGCGATCATGCTAACGAAAAAAATGAGACTGTACTTTTTCATGATAAGAGCAGGTGGATGGTAATGATGAGCTGAAAATGAGAGAAAGACGATGGGAGGAAGAGTGAATAAATTTAGTTCTGAATTGGTTATTCCTTGTTGGGTGTTGGCTATTTCAGGTCATGGGAGGAGGCTTTTGATTCGCCAATAACAAACAAGGAATAAGGTGAAGTTTTGAATGAAGAGTAAAGGCGTCACAAGCTCATGTGACTGACGGGATCTGACCAGTCGCTGTAGCCGGTGCTGCCGCCGATGGCGCGGACTTGGAATTGGTAATTGCCGCCGGGAGTCAGGCCACCGATGGGCATGGAGCGGGAGCTGGTGTGCAGGCCACCATTCTGCAAGGGGCCGAGGGCACCACCGGGGGCGATGAGGGCGTAACGCACCTCGTAGCACTTGGCATTGGCTACCGGACCCACGCGCACGATCAGCTGGCAGGTCATGCCATTGAGGATGTCTTTGATCTTCGGTGCCTCCAACTGGACGGAGGCGCGGTTCGTGCTGACGGCTTCAAAGCCTGTGCTTAGAAGCTTCGACAAATCGTTGCCGTGCTCATCCTGCACAAAACCGGCCAATTGGCGCAGTAAGGCAATGAGGGCATCACGCTTATTATTCTTGTCCGCCGTTTCCACAGGCCCACCATGCAGGGCAGCGGCGATGGCTAAGCTAAATGCCGACAGAGCAGCCTGGAGATCCACCTTTGTCAAAGGCGGGTTGGCGAAATCGGCAATGTTATAGAGCTTGGAAAGCACCGAGGTGGCGGTTTCTTCCAACGAGTGATCTGAAGCGGCTGCAAAGCCAAGAAGGACGCGGAGATGGAACATAGCTTTAGGTTGATTTGTAGGTAAAAATCCATTCCATTTTAGGCCACTGTCCCAGCGCAATGGTTTGCCCTGAGCGTCATTGCCATCCCATGTAATAGGTTTTTTACCCATGGTTGTATTTTGGTTGTCTGGTTTGTTGGCACGCTCCCGTGAGCGTGAAAGTCGTGGAAGGAGGCAGGTTCTCCGGAGAGCGGGGGTTTGAAAGAAAGGAGCCCCTCCTGGCCGCACTCTGGCGAGCTGCGCCTACGGGCGGATGGCTCTGCGTAGGCGCGTTCGCCAGAACGCGGGGTTTGGAAAGATTGGAATGATTGGAATGCCCCAGAGCCGCCGCACTCTGGCGAGGTGCGCCTACGGGCGGATGGCTCTGCGTAGGCGCGTTCGCCAGAACGCGGGGTTTGGGATGATTGGAATGCACCCGAGCCGCCGCACTCTGGCGAGGTGCGCCTACGGGCGGATGGCTCTGCG
>JAPLUM010000185.1 GCA_026397605.1 Verrucomicrobiota bacterium
TTGAAGGTGATGAAGAACATGAAGCCGAAAAGAGTTAGCGCACAGGCAGTTTGAACCCATTCGAGCAGTTTTGATTGGATCGGCTTCCGGCGGATGATCTCTCCAATCGCCAAGGTGATGTGGCCGCCATCCAGCACTGGGAAAGGCAGCATGTTCATGATGGCCAGATTGATATTAAAGAGCACGCTGAACCAGAAGACCTTTTTCCAGCCGTCTTCATGCTGGAAAAGGGTGTAATAGAGGCGAGAGATGCCGACCGGTCCACTCATGTGGGCGACGCTGAGGTCTGACTTTGGCGAAAAGAGCTTCACGACAAGGCTTTTCATATGGGACACAGCGTCAGAGACTTGCTCGATCACCGGTGGGTAGGTGAGCTCGCGCTTGCCTTCGCTATCCCATTCTATTCCTACCCGTTCCTGTTTGTAATCTTTCGGGCGTACATCGGGAAGACGAGGAGATAGAGTGACCTCCACGGCTTTACCTGCGCGGTCGATAGTTAAAGCCACCGGTTTACCAGGATTTTTTTCAATGATGTCAGCCAAGGAACCTCTGTGCATTAGCTCAATGCCGTTGGCCTTAGTGACAAGGTCATTTGGAAGCATGCCGGCTTCTGCCGCAGGGCCGTTTGCTTCTACTTTCGCGACCATCGGCGTCATTTTGCCGAGGATGCCTACTTCTCGCAGAGCTGGGCGTTTGAACAGACCATGCCACCAGGAAGTATCTTCAGCTTTGGCGACAGGCTTTTCAGACTTCACATCGATCGGTTTCACACCTTCACCTGGACGCTCGACTTCAAAATGGATGTACTCGCCTTCACTGGAGACCACACCCCAGCGGACGCTGTCCACGAGACCTTCAAAGCGCTTGATCTTATTTCCGTCGATGGTGAGGATCTTATCACCGACTTTCAGCCCAGCTTTCGCAGCAGCGCTATCCTCGGCTACAAAGCCAATGGTCGTCGTGGAATAGACCTCACTCACAGGATTACCCAAAAACGAAACAACCACGGCAAAGCAGCAAGCTAGAAGGAAGCTAAAAAGCGGACCAGCAAAGGCGACGATGATTTTATCCGTCGCAGAGATGGGTGGTAGCGGCTCAGTGATCTCGCTTTCGCCTTCCAGGCCACCCATAGGCGCCATCTGCGGCAGGGCCACAAAGCCACCAGCTGGGATACTGCCCAGACCGTATTCGACTCCGTTGATGGTTTTTTTCCAGAGCGGTTTACCGAACCAGATATAGAACTTCTCCACCTTCAGCCCACGCCAGCGTGCGGCTAAGAAATGCCCATACTCATGGACGAGAATCATCAGATTGAAGACAAAAACGACCTCAAGAATGAGGATGACGACGCGGAGGAAGGAGCCGACAGGACCGAGAGAGGAAAGCCAAGACATGAGGGAAAGTGACAAAAAGGAAAGCAGATGGTTGATGCGCCATGAGCGCGAAGGCCGGAAAGCTACCACCCTGAAGCGTCTCGGCAATGAGAGATATAATTTCTGACAAAGATACTCGGAAGCACAAACCGAGGCACCCACCTCCAAGAAAATCGAGTCTCCGGTCTTTTCATTCGTCATTTTCCGCCCATTCATGCCATATTGAGCGATGAATAAACGTGTCCTGTGCCTGATTACAGATGGCTTTGAAGAGATAGAAACGATCACTCCCGTAGATCT
>JAPLUM010000008.1 GCA_026397605.1 Verrucomicrobiota bacterium
CTCCGCGCGGGCTTGAGCCATGGCGGACGTATTTTTTCACCTGGGCTGTGGCGTGCTCATCTGTGGCGTGAGTGGCGCGGACGATCTTTACCAAATAATCCTGCACAGCGCTGTCCACTGGCACCTCACGCACGAGTTGGCCCATTTTCAGGATGTCTTCTCCCGTGGCCACGGTGTTGATTTCAGGCGAGTGACTGCCGCCGGTGCGGTTCAGGATCTCGATGAATTCTCCATGCGTCGGCACGGGCACAAAGAGCTTGAAAAAGAATCGGTCCAGCTGCGCCTCTGGCAGCGGATAGGTGCCGTCCTGCTCGAGGGGGTTCTGCGTGGCGAGCACGAAAAAGGGGCTGGCCAGCTTGTGGGTGGCACCTGCCACAGTGACAGACTTTTCCTGCATGGTCTCTAGCAGCGCCGACTGGGTCTTGTGTGTGGCGCGATTGATTTCATCTGCCAGGAGCACATTGCAAAACACGGGGCCCTGCTGGAACTCAAAGACCTTTTGGCCATTCTTTTCCACCAAGATTTGCGTGCCCACAATGTCCGCTGGCAGCAGGTCTGGGGTGAACTGGATGCGCCGGAAGTTTAGGTGCAGCGCTTTGGCCAGAGTATTCACCAGCGCCGTCTTCCCAAGGCCCGGCACGCCTTCTAGCAACACATGACCGCCACAGACGACGGCAGTGATCACATGCTCGATGATGTCTTGCTGACCGACGATGAATTTGGCGACTTCGGCGCCGAGTTTCTCAAAGGTTTCTTTAAAATGAGCAGTGTCAGGTGTTGGCATGATGGTGGGATGATTGGGATCGTCTGGCCTGGGTTATTTGGTGGGCTCGCTGACTTGTTGGACGCCTTTGAAGTACTCTTTGACGCCTTCTTTGACCTCGCTGGGCACGTCTTCTCTCTGGATGAAACTTTCCATCTGCCGCTTCCAGACTTTTTCTTGGACCTGCGTCATTCGGGTCGAGTGACCCGTGCCGCTGTCTGCGGACTCGGTGGTGGTATCGCTTGGGCCTGCGCCCTTTTGACCGGCGAGCTGCTGCTGATTGCCGTTATTCACGCTCGGGTCAGTCTCGTCTCGGCGGCTGGCCACACTGCTGCTACCGGCCTTTTTGCCACCGGGTTTGGCATAGGGACTTTGGCATTCTTTGGTGCCGCAGCAGTTCTGGCATTGGCTCAGACACTGGCAGAGAGACAGGAGCTTTTTCTTCATCTCGTTCTTAGCCGCAGACTTGCACATGCTTTGGCAGAGTTTGTCCAGGGCATCGTTGGCGGCATTTTGACAGCTCTGGCACTCACTGTGATTAGGAGTCAGCTGCGCTAAACTCTTCTGAAGGTTTTGCGTGGCTTGATCCAGATCCAGCATTTGCTGATCCATGCCTTTTTGCCCGTCCTGATTCTCGCCACCGGAGGAGCCACTGCGCTGCTGGAAGTTACGTGCAGCTGAGGCCATGCGTTGGGCGGCAGACTTGAGTTTGGCGAGTTCCTTTTGGGCTTCATCAGGCTTACGCACATCCGCTTTCAGTTTCATCTGGCGCATTTGCTCAGCGGCTTTGCGGTAGCTCTGCTCTTCCAGGGACTTGGAGATGGGTTTCAGCTCGGCAGCTTGCTGCATCTCCTGCGCGGCCTTGGAGAGGAGCTGCTCGGTTTCCCGCTGATTAAGCTTCTGCGCGGTCTCGCTGAGGCGGCGTTCCAGCTCGGCGTATTGGCGCATTGCATCTTTGGGGTCTTTGATTTCCTTGAGCTCCTTCACCCAGCGTCTCCAGTCGTCAGGTTTGATGAGTTCTTTTTCTTCCTCGGAAGCGGTCTTGATGAGTTTCTCGATGTCTTCTTCCAGGCCTTTATTGATCTCCTCGGTTTTCTGCCCGGTGACTTCTTCCAAAGCCAGACGGTCCATCACTTCTGGCGTGGCTTTGCGGAAGCCCATAACTAGGCAAGCCAGCAGCAACACGCTGGCGGCTGTGAGTAGTCGGCGCGGCCAAGGCACAGGAATGCTGGCTGGGGATAGGGTGGCCACATGCGCTGCTGTGGCCTCAGCTTGAAGACCGATGAAATCCCCCTCCCTGCCGTCCTGACTAAAGCCGAGATGCGAGCTGATGGCGTCTTTGAGTTTAAAATGCTCATCTGCTAGGCGGGCGGCGGCACGGGTGGAGACTCGGCCCAGGAGCCAAACACCCAGAGCTAGGATCGGCAGCGAGATCCCAGCCACGAGATAACCCATCTTTGGCACGGCATGACCCTGCGCTATCCAAACGATGCACCATAGGCAGAGCAGGCTGCTGATGGCTAAAAGGGTCCGGCTAAGCACCTGGATGAGCCAGGCCTGATCTAGACGCTTTTTGACGGAACCGAGGAAGGCTAGGATGGTGCTGTGAGTTTTCATCGTTCTTGTTCATTTAGACGTTTCCGCTGCGGGGGAACTTAGACGCTTGAGGGCTGTCTCATAGATTTTTTTATTCCCGCCTCCGAGCCGTTTGGGATCGAGAGCTTTCAAGGCTTTTAGCGCCTCAGGCCGCTGCTGGGTATTTTCCAGGGTCTCAATCTGCTTGATGGCAAAACCACCGGCTAATCCATAATCCGTTGGCTTCTCCTTTTGAGCATGACTCACAGCAAGCGCATACATTGCCACAGCTTCCTTGCTTTTACCCTGAGCCACGAGGTAATCTCCGGCCTCCACGGCGGTGCGGCCTGCGCGCGGTAGAGCCTCAGAGATCGGCACGGCGACGGCGACGAACTCATCTGGCTTAAAGAGCTTTGCCTTTTGAATGAGGTCAATGATCAGATTCGGAATGCCTGGGCCGCTGCCAGGGTATTTTTCTTGGGTCCAACTATTCTTGAGCACCGAGGTGATCAGCAGCAACCGCTCTTCAGGCTTGAGCCGCTCTTTGTTGGCAGGCAGCGCATAACCTTGCAGAAAGGACCAGATTTGCCAATTGTCGCCGACACTGCTTGCCAGTTCCTTGAGGTCTGTAGGCTTCAGGCTTTTTTGCCAAGCGTCAAAGGCAGCCGCATCTTGATGAATGAGATGGATGAGCCATTTCAGACTGACACAGTCCGTCACATGATTGTCACGCAGGTTAGCGGGTGTTTTGGTGATGACGTGCTCCAGAAAGAGCAAAAGTTCCTTGGTATTGGATGGCTTGTCCGCCTTAAACTCCTGAGCCCACTGCCATTGGGAGACGTGGACTGGACCGCTACTGACCTCCTTCAGTAGATTCCTGTGGTAATAAGTGCTGTTAAAAGAAACGGCCAAGGCTTTGTCAAAGGCTGCAATCGCTGGCTGATTCTCACCACGGGCTGCTTTCATACCCAGAGCAAACTGGAGGGGCTTGCATTGCTGTCCATGCTCCAAGGTATTTTCGTAACTCCCTATTTGTTCCAGGTCTGTGGCAATACCGACTTCCTCTGCCACATCCTGAATGATCGCTGCGGCGTCATAATCCATGCAGATGAGTTCCACACATTCCTTTCGCAGTTCGGGATCGGTGAAAGTGATCTCTTTAAAGTGGGCGGCGATCTCTTTGAGACGGGTCTCTTTGTTTTTGAAGCCTGGGATAGCCTCTTGATCGGGCTTGGCTGGATCTTTGAGGTGGGAGAGATAAAGCTCACCCAACATGGCAAGACCAGGATCAGCACAGGCCTGTTTGAAGGCATGCAAGTTTGCCTGGATCTCCTGGGACCAAAGGATCTCGTTTTGCGCATTGACGAAAAAGCCGCGCCACTCGGTCTTGAAGTGCTCGGCTGCTAGCTTCGGCATTCCACCCATGACCAGGCTTGCGACACCAGACTGCTCATTGCTGAGGGTTTCGTGAAACTGGCTGAGCATCGTGCGTGCCCAGTCCTCATTGCCACTGCGGGCTACCATCCGCAGCATGGAGTTCACAGCCCAGTCATGGGGTCCGTATTTGGAGAGCCCGCCATTGGCATTTCGGGCCGCCCAGGCATCCCAATGCTCTTGTGCGGCTATTTTCCAGGCATCATCCACCGGCAGCTGATTGAAGCCGTGCAAGATCCAACCATACTGATAACCGTGCAAACAATGCTTGGGTTTTTGGGACTCAAGCGCCGCCGCAGCGGCCAGTTTAGCACACTCAGGATCGATCCGTCCCAGGGTATAATGGGCCAAATGATGTCCTAGCGCCTGACGGATGCGCGCCGATTGCTGGGTGTTTTTAAGCGCAGCGCGGTAGTTCCGCCGCCGCGCTTCGTGAAACCGCCGGCGTCTGCGATAATCATCCCATGATCTCGCCATCGCCTTCACCTGTTCCCACCGCGCCGCCCGTCACGGTCGAGCGCCTGACCTATTCCGTCGAGGAGTCTGCCACCGCCCTGGGCGTCAGCAAACCCACGATCTACCGGCTCCTCGCCCGCCGCATCCTCCGCCCCGTGCCGGGGCTCCGCCACAAACGCATTCCCTGCCAGCAAGTCCGCCGGCTGGCCGCCGGCGAGGCCCTGCACGGTTTGTCCTGAACAACGCGAGCCGTCGCTCAGATGTCGTCGCGCGCGATTCTCGGCCCCGGTGTTTCGCCCCCGGTGGTTTTGGCGGCTGCTGCCGCTGCCTCCCACTCCCTCTTCCGACGCGCAAACGCTTCCATCGGAGTTTCCCCTGCGCGGATGAGCGACGT
>JAPLUM010000647.1 GCA_026397605.1 Verrucomicrobiota bacterium
ATCATCGAAGGAGTCACCGAATTCCTGCCCATTTCCTCGACAGGACATCTCCTTATTCCGCAGAATTTTGGCTGGTTACCGAAGCAGACCGATCTCTTTGATGTCGTGATTCAAAGCGGAGCAGTGATTGCAGTTCTCGCCGTTTTCATGCAGCGGGTGAAGCACCTGGCCTGCACCCTGAAGGAAAAACCCACGCAGGATTATCTCATGAAGCTGGCTGGTGCTTTTTTTATCACTGCGGCTGGAGGACTGGCCATCAAAAAGCTAGACATTGAATTGCCAGACCAAATCCCACCTGTGGCATGGGCGACACTAATCGGTGGCGTCATCATTCTGGTGCTGGAGCGTCTTTACAAAAACAAAACTGGCATCGCTGAAATCACGT
Organism: Verrucomicrobiota bacterium; assembly: GCA_026397605.1. Classification (GTDB taxonomy): domain Bacteria; phylum Verrucomicrobiota; class Verrucomicrobiia; order Verrucomicrobiales; family Verrucomicrobiaceae; genus Prosthecobacter. The sequence goes on from JAPLUM010000647.1 coordinate 386, forward strand.
GGGCGGTTGTCGTGGCAGTGGCTGTGGCACAACTCATTGCCGCCATCTTCCCCGGCACCAGTCGGTCAGGAGCCAGCATCTTGATGGCCATGGCCTTTGGCATTGCACGACCAGCCGCCACGGAGTTCTCTTTTCTTCTCGGTATCCCGACGTTGATGGCAGCAGGCGGTTTTAAAATCCTTTCCGCCCTCAAAGACGGCACTTTGGGGAATGAAAACTGGAGCATGATCGGCTTGGGGACTTTGGTTTCCGCCATGGCCGCCTTTGTCGTCGTGAAGTGGCTCATCCACTTTGTGCAAAGCCACACGTTTGTTGGTTTTGCTTGGTATCGTATCCTTCTTGGCGCTGCTCTACTCGCATACGTCGCAATTTCTGGTCACTGAATTACAACATGGTAGATTTCGTTAATGGCTATTTTCGCCGCTCTATTTTCAAGGCTTATCGCTTTCTTAAACATCCTAGGAAGCTAAAGCAGAGTCCTACCATGCGCTGGTTTGCGCGGCATTTTCTAGATAAACATGTCTGGCGTCCAACTCAGCACACCTTTGCTGGCGGTGTGGCCGTCGGATTATTTGTCACCGTTCAATTGCTGCCGATTCAGATGCCTACCGCGGCCATTTTAGCGGCGATTTTCAGAGTCAATATTCCCATCGCCCTCATCCTCTGCTGGGCTAGTAATCCAGCCACTTTAGCACCCATCGCATGGCTCGAAAACATGCTAGGCACTTGGCTCATGCATCACTTTGGTGATCCTACTGCTTTAGCGGCGACCATGTCTATCGCCAAAGAACCCGAAGCTTTGGAAAAAGGCATCGCTTTTGCCAAAGCCATGTTCCTTGGTGGTGTTTGCATCGGTGGTGCTTTAGCACCAATCGGCTACATTTTGAGCTATGTGACATGGGGAACTGTGGAACGTTGGAACCGCTACCGCAAAGCACCGCTATTGCCGCTGAACGATATCAGCCAATCCTGATACACCTCTTAAAAAGTCTTCAAGCCCGGTGGTGGTCCGCCACCACTGAATGAGGGTGCGTTTGGAGCACCCGGACTGTAGCTTGGCTTCGGTGCAGTGTAACTAGGAGCTGTGTATTTTGGAGCCGTATAGGTCGGCTTAGGTGCGGTGTACTTTGGTGCTGATGGCTGAGTCTTTGTGGGAGCTCTGGCATATGATTGCTGCGGTTGTTGGTAAGGAGGCTGTTGTTGATACATGGGCTGCTGCTGGTAGGCAGGCTGCTGTTGATACATAGGCTGCGGCTGGTAAGCCGGTTGCGGGCGATATCCACCACCTGATGGAGGAAAGGATTTTACCCGCACTTGGCAGAGCCGGGAATAGGGCAGCCCGATATACTGAGCCGCCGCACGAGAGAGATTGATGACCCGTCCTGGATAATAGGGGAACCGATCATTCACCACCACCGTGACCTGCCGTCCAGTTTGCAAATTTGTGACTTCGCACTGTGTGCCAAAAGGCAAGGAAGTATGAGCCGCTGTGAAAGCTTGTGGATAATAGGGCTGCCCGGATGTTGTTGGTCGGCCAGCATACTCGTCTGCAATGCAGGATGCCCAGCCCTGCTCTTGATATGAAGGTCGAGCGCAGCTTATTAAAAGCAGCGCTACGGCACCTAAAATGCAGCGAAAAATCATGGTTAGCAGATTTACACGATTGTATTCACGATGTCATCACCAATATCCATGCTGCCTGGATTCTAATGAAAAAGGTTGTCTTGGTTGAAAACGGATAGTCACCTAGCCGATCAAGGCAGCCCAGTGGAGCTTATTGTTCGCTAGCGGCTTTGCGGTTCTGATAAAACACGCTGCGCACAGAGACGTAGGGGTCCACTGAATTGGCACGGGAACTGTCGTATTTGTCGAGCTGATCAGGCATTGAGCGCACGGTATTGACAGCGGAAGGAATCCACTCGGTTTTCTCGGCTCCGCCGCGTAGCTTAAAGAGCCAGTTGACGGGATTTAATGCGTAGTCGCCAGCTAGGCCCACGACTTCACGCGGGCTGCTCGGGCCAAAGATGGGTAGCACGATGTATGGACCGTGACCGAGTCCCCAAGTAGCCAGCGTTTGACCGGTATCTTCGGCTGGCACATCTGTCAGGGATGGGATGCGGTCTGATTGCTTAATGAGGCCACCAAATCCGGTGAAGGTATTGACGCCAAACTTTTGCACTTCTTTGCCGGCGCGATCAAACTTGCCCTGAAGTCCACTATTCACGAAGCGCATCGGGAACTTGGCGTTTTCAAAAGCATTGTCCACACCCTGACGCACTGGCTTTGGCGTGATGGCGGTATAACCTTTGGAGATGGGACGAAAGATGGCATTATAGAGGCCGTGATTGAGCGTAAAGGTGGCGCGATTCAGCGGCTCTATGGGATCGGAGACTTGCTCCGTGCTACCATAGTCGTCCAGGGCATCCGTTGTTGCCACTTGGCTGCTTGGCGCGGGTGTTGGTGCAGCAGTGCTAGCGGTTTTGGAGGACGTGCAGTCCGTCAGAAAAACGGCTGCAGCAGGCATGAGGAGGCGGAGGGCGGTTTTCATGAGGGGCGGGAGACGGATTGTTCGAGTGAGCTGATGACGGCAGGAGCGCCACCACTTTTAAACTTTGCATCTAACTGCGTGCGGTAATTGGCGATGAGGCTGACGCCTTCGATCACGACATCGGTGATCTTCCAGCTGCCTTCCTGCTCGAGGCGATAGGTCACGCTGTAGCGACTACCATGATAGACGAGTTTGGTCGGCACATCCACGCGCCCTGCGGCGGGGGCCACAGCGGGCTGATAGGTCATCACCGGGCGTTCCCCGGGTGTGAACTTGCTGCTGTAGGTGCGGATCACGAGCGTGGTGAAGAGCTGAGTGGCCTTCTTTTGCTGATCTGGGGTGAACTGTCTCCAACCAGGTCCTACAGCACGGCGCGCCATGGTTTCAAAGCTGATGTGGCGGTGTAAAATAGGCCTCACTTTTTCAGCCAAGGCGCTCGGGCTCGATGCGCGGTCGGATGTGGCCAGGACTTCATCCACTGCTTTGCGCAGGTATTGCTCAGCTTCAGAGGCTGGCGCACTCCAGGCAAGGGAGGAATAAGCTAAAGCACAAAGTACAAATAAGAAGGCACGGCTATTCATGGGGCAGGTGAGGGGGTATCGGGATTATCCTTATCAACGCTTCCAAAAGCCATTTTCCCGATCAATCCCTCAAGATCAACTGCTGATTCAGTCATTGTGATACGATTTCCGGCTTCCAGATAGGTCTCATCTGCGCCTGGAGCCAGAGCGATGAATTTATCCCCAATCAGGCCTGTGGTCTTGATGGAGGCCATGGAGTCCGTCGGTAGCTTCACATCCCCAGCGACGCTAAAGCTGACGATAGCCGTGTAATCCGTGGCCTCCATGCGGATAGCCTCGACACGCCCCACAGCCACCCCAGCGACCACGACATTGCTACCAATGTTCAGACCGCCGACATTGGTAAAGCGCGCCTCCAAAGTATAAGCACCGCTGCCGAGCAATGAGCCGGAGCCGAGCTTGATGGTGAGGTAGCAGACAGCGGCGAGCCCGAGTAGTACAAACACACCGACGAGGAATTCTAGCTTGGTTTGTTTCATGAAAAAGGAGTCATTAGTCTTCCACTGACAGAGTGCCACCTCCGCGCAATGAGGCAAGAGCAGTGCCAAGTGCTGCAGCACTATCCCGGAAACTGGCCACCACGGCGTCTGTTGAGTGGGCAAACTCTTTGGGCGTGCCCTGAAAATGCATCCGCCCCTGATCCAGGAGCGCCACGCGATCACTCGCCGCCATGGCCTCCAGCACATCATGCGTGACGATGACGGCAGTAAAGCCAAACTGCCGCTGATACTTGGCGATCATGAGAAACACCGCGTTTCGGCGGATCGGATCTAAGCCTGCGGTAGGCTCATCAAAGAGCACCAGCTCAGGCTGCGTGACGATGGCACGGGCCAGGGCTAGTCGCTTCTGCATACCGCCAGACATCTGGCTGGGATAGCTAAGCAGGTACTTTTCCAGCTCCAGCTGCCGCAGCGCCTCTAAGCTGCGCTCTTGGATCTCGGCATCGGAGAGATCACTGGTTTGTTCCAGCGGCAGACGCACATTTTCCAGGGCAGTCAGAGAGTCAAAGAGCGCGTTGCTTTGAAAGAGGAAACTGCAACGGCGGCGGAATTCCGCACGCGTCGCAGGGTCAGCAGTGCCCAGGGGTTTGCCGTCAAAGAGCACCTCTCCAGCATCTGCTGGCATGATGTCAGCCAAGCATTTGAGAAAGACCGACTTCCCCGTGCCACTGCGACCGAGCACGGTCACTAAGCTGCCACGCGGCACATCGAGATCAGCACCGGACAGAACCACGTTATCCCCGAAGCGCTTATGCACGCCTTTGACTTGCAGCAGGAGTGTAGAGTGAGCTTCAGCCATGGTCAGACAAGAAAGGAAGTGATCACGTAATCCGCGGCTAACACCAAGATGGAAGACTGCACTACCGCACGCGTCGTGGAGGCACTCACACCACGCGCACCGCTGGCACCACGATTCCGATGCGTATTAAATCCATGGTAACAACACAGAGCGATGGTGATCAGCCCAAAAGTGGCCGCTTTGATAAAACACTCATTCACGTCCTGCGACGCCACCGCCCGCTCCACGGCGGACCAATACACCCCTGGCTGCACGCCCAGTAACAGCGAGCCGGAGAGCGAGCCTCCCCAAAGACCCACAGTCACAAACAAAGCCGTCTGCATCGGATACACGACCAGAGCCGCAATGAGGCGCGGAGTGATCAGATAGCCCAGGCTATTCACGCCCATCGTCTCCAGCGCCGCGATCTGCTCTGAGTTCCGCTGAATGCCTAGCTCAGCGGCCAAGGCCGACCCTGCCTGCCCGACCAACATCAGCGCGGCCAATACCGGCCCTAGCTCCCGCACTAAGCTCAGGGAAACCAGCGCACCGAGCAGACTCTCTGAGCCAAACCGATTCAGCACATAATACCCCTGAAGCCCGAGCACCAGACCCGTGAACATACCGACAATCAGAATCACTGGCAGGCAGCGCACGCCCTGCTCAAAACCCGCACGCGCGATGCGTCTCAGCATCCGCCTTGAGCCAAATACGGCCTGAAAAGAGCGCAGAGTGAAGAGCGCAAAATCTCCCAACCCGTGAACGAGTGTGAGTGTTTGTCTTCCCAGAAAGCTGATCATAACGGCATGCGTTCGCTATTTTAGGAGAGAAGCCTGAAGGATGCAAACGTCGTCCGCATTTCTTGCTACCAAGCTAGGACTGCGCTATGCGCCTCTCATGCAGATTACCAGCTCCACCAATGAACGTATCAAGCACGCACGCCGCGTCCGTGAAGGTCGGGAGCATGAGCTCATCTTCATCGAAGGTCTGCGCTTGGCAGAGGAAGCCTTTAACACAGGATTGACGATTGAAGCCTGCTTCACCGTAGCCAGTGAAGATGCCAGGACGCTCACGCTACTAAGCCAGCTGAACGATCACGACGTCCCCATTTATACCACAACAGCAGGCATTCTCGAAAGCCTCGGAGACACGGTGCAGACTCAGGGCCTCATCCTCATTGCCCAAAAACCGCAACTGAGCCCAGAAGCTTTCTTTAAACGCGGCGGCAGACTTTTTTTAGCGCTCGATCGAGTGCAAGACCCCGGCAACATGGGCACACTGCTGCGCACGGCGGAAGCTGCGGGCGCAGACGGCGTGCTCGCGCTAGGCGGCAGTGCGGATGTCTTTTCCCCCAAAGTACTGCGCAGTTCCATGGGCTCGGCCTTCCGTCTGCCAGTGCTGCAAAACGTCACTCCAGAGACCCTCATGGCTCTGAAGACCCAGCACCAGCTCACCCTCGTGGCCGCTGCCGGAGACGGAGAGATGAAATACACCCGCTACGACTGGAAGCAGCCCACTGTCCTTCTGCTTGGCAACGAAGGCCGCGGTGTGGCCCCAGACCTCATGGAGCGCTGTGATACCCTGCTCCACATCCCCATGGCCAACGGCGTCGAGTCCCTAAATGTCGCCACTGCAGGAGCTGTCATGCTTTTTGAGGCAGCGCGGCAGAGGGAAAGGGTATGATCAGTGGGAGCCTTTGACAGAAGCGGAGGAGCGCCATGTGCCATCAATTGTCCCTGCGTGAGCCCGTGCAAGCCGCGCTAATGTGACGGAATCTCCGACACAACCGTCAGTCCTGGTACTCGAGTGAAATCGCTATCTTTTGTGACCACGGTCGCATCGACTTCCAGGGCGCATGCGGCGATGGTTAGATCGGTGACTTGCATGGTCTTTCCACTGCGATCAATCCGCCAGGCTAGGTCCGTGATTTTATACCACAGCTTGGGTGTCGTGGGCACAAAGATCATGGTGGAAAAGGCACGCTCAAAGCGTTGACGTGCCTTCTCCAGCCTAAAGCCACGACAAACTTCCACGACGACCACGCCACAGGTGATGATCTCAAACTCTTCCGAGGCTGCGGACAGCGCTTCCAAGGGATCAGCCCCTGCTCGGAGACAATCAATAAAGTAGCTGCTATCGACGAGAAGACTTCCTTGCATAGCTAACTTTCTTGGGT
>JAPLUM010000562.1 GCA_026397605.1 Verrucomicrobiota bacterium
CGCGCCATCGGTGATCAAGGCAGCGCCTTCGGTAAAAACCTAACCTTCACCGTGCCCAACCAAGTGCCTGAGGCGCAAGTGGATGAACCCTACTTCGCCGTGGGTGCCCCGCTCACCATTGATGCACTGCGCAATGATCGCGATGCGGATGGAGACAAGCTCACCATCACCAGCAAGACCACCGTGAGCCCCAGCACGGCGGGCACCGTCGCTCTCGTGAAGAACAAACTCGTCTTCACACCGAGCAGCAGCTTCACCACAGGCATCGCCACCTTTGACTACACCATCAGAGATGGCTTCGGTGGCACGGATACCGCCACGGTGAGGCTGACCGCATTGCCCATCACGCTCACGCCTGCCAGCATCACGCGGCCCGCAGCCGGTGGCAGCTATAACCTCTCCATCACCGCCTTCGCCACCCAGGTGACCGAGAACCTGCCCTGGCTCAGCGCTGTCGAAACAGGCAGCGGAGTGCACACCAGCACGGTGCAAATCACCCTGCTGCCTAACACTGGCAGCAAGGCTCGCAGCGGACGCATCATCATCGACGGACAAACACACGACGTGGTGCAAAGCGGCGTCACCAAGCCCTCCATCACACCAATGAGCAGCACGCCGCATGAGGCCATCGTCAGTGGCTTCTTCAGCCTCGCTATTCCGTTGGTCGATGGTCCTGCCACATTCACCGCCACCGACTTACCTCCAGGTTTAAAGATCGACAACGTCACCAATCTCATCACCGGCACACCCACCACTGCGGGCACTTACAACGTGGTCATCAAGGCCAAGAATGCGGCCGGCCCGCTGGCCACCGACACCGCAGGCACTGCCGCCGCTACAGCCACCTGCACCATCCACGTCAGCGACTTGGACCTCAACTTGATCGGAAGCTATCAGGGGCTCGTCTCGCGCAACGCCGTGGCTTTCATCTCCAGCACAGGTAACCTCGGCACCCGACTCCAACTCACCACCACCAAGAGCGGCGGCGTCACTGGGCAACTGCTCGAAGGCACGACCAAGCTAAGCCTGAAAGGCCAACTCACCGCTGATGTCATGGACCCCACGCACCCGCGTTTAATCATCAACACCACCGCTGCGACTACCAAACTCCCGGTCACGCTCGATGTCACCTTTGACGCCGCTAATAACAGCCTCGCGGGCGACTTCCGCATCAATGGCAACCTCCGCGCCACCGCCGCAGTGCAGGGCTGGCGCAACATCTGGAAAGCCACCAATCCAGCCACCAGCTATGCTGCCGACTACAGCGCCACGCTACACTACGCAGGACCGCCCAGCTCCCTGATCCCCAGCGCCGATGCCAACGCCAGCTTCACCATCGCCCCCACGACTGGCAACCTCACCATCATCAGCACGCTCGCCGACGGCAGCAAAGTCACCTGCGCCACCTTCGTCGGCCCCGCTGGCCAAGTGCTCTTTTACCAAGCACTCTACAACAACCGTGGCAGCATCACCGGTCGCCTGGACCTCACCCTCGGCAGCCCCGCGCCAAGCAACAACACGCTATTAGGCACTCTTACCTGGCTCCGCCCAGCCGCCCTACCCGCGAGCAAGGACCCACTCTACCGCGCCGGCTTCGGCCCCATCGAGCTGGATGTCACGGGTGACACACCTTGACCTCAAAAAAGTTTTGGAAATAGTTGATCGCCGATCTGCATCCGACAGCGCTACAGACTCCGCAGCGCGAACACCGTCGCCGCATGCCGATTCTCTTGCTCCAGCTTCTTCAAAATATTCGCCACATGCTCCTGCACCGTGCCCAGACTGCGTCCCAGGATCGTCGCAATCTCGCGGTTCTGTTTTCCCTCCGTCATCCAATACAACACCTCAGCCTCGCGCTCAGTGAGCCCCAGCTTTTGCAAGCGCGCCCGCACCGGCTCAGCCTTCTCCGTGGCGATGATCCACGGATCGGGATTGCGATTCCAAGCCAGCACAAAATGCGGTGCAAACGCGTCCAGCAAGGCACAATGGCGCTTAGTGAAGTTCGTTGTCGTGCGATCAAAGCTCAGCGCACCGACAACATCGGTATTGATCTTCACCGGCAGAGCCAGCGTGTGGATGAAACCCAGCCGCTTCTGGCAATGAATGAAATGCGGCGTCTGTAGGTAAGCCTTGTGCGCGATCACATCTGACGTGCGACTGGCCTGCTGATCCCCCGTTTTTTCAAAGTGCGACACCAGAGGATCACCTCCCGGATTGGCCGCATAGAAACCCATCTCAGCCTCAGTGTACGGATTCTCAGGAGAGGTCCGCACGACAAGTCGTTGCGTCTTCCGGTCCAGCATGTGAACGACAGTGAGGTCCGCAGAAATCAATCGCGCCATCCCCGCAACGACGGCAGAGAGAAAGTCAGCATGGTCCTTGGCTGTGTTCATTTCATAAACGGCGTCGAAAAGCGGACGCCATTGAAGGGGATCGATGGTGGGCATGGTAAAGGAGTGCGTGGAATTCTAGGCGACACGAATGTCACCGTCGAACCTTTCTTCGGCGAACTCGTCCTGACCGTGACAAGAAAAGAGACATTGCCCGATCATTGTAGAAATACTGGCACTTTGAATCGTGCCGTCTAAGATCCGCCTCCGCTCTGGCTGACTGATCGAGCCTGCCAGAGAGCCAGCACGCATCCTGACAATGACAGAAAGTTTACCGAAGCCAGACCAGAGCATCTTCATTTCGAAGATGGTCAGTCAGACGCTGAGGTCAGGTCAGGCTTACAAATTTGGCATCTTTGCAGGCATTCATGGCGACGAGGAGGCGGGCATCTTAGCCGTGCATGAATTGATCCGCTGGGCGACGGAAAATCCGCAGGAACTGCGCGACTACGAACTGCATTTCTATCCCATTTGCAATCCTACGGGTCGTCAGCTGAGCACTCGTCACAACCATAGCGGTCTAGATTTAAATCGGGAGTTCTGGGTCGGGTCGGCTCAGCCGGAGATCCTGTTTCTAGAAACCGAACTTCGCCGCGAACGCTATGCTGGGATCATCGCGCTGCACTCCGATGATGAATCGGATGGCTGCTATGGATTCGTCAGCGGCGCGCTACTCAGCGAGCATTTGCTTGAGCCTGCGCTCCAGGCAGCCTCTGTGCACCTGCCACGCAATGAAGCGCCCGTCATCGACAGCTTTCCTGCGGCCCGTGGCATCATCAAAGAAGGTTATCTCGGCATCCTCAGCGCACCGCCCGAGCAGAGCCCGAGGCCTCTAGAAATCGTCTTTGAAACGCCCGCGCTAGCCCCGATGGACCAGCAAGTGCGGGCAACCGTCGCTGCGGTGAAAAGTATCTTAGCTGAGTATCGGCAACTTCAGGCCTATGCGGCTGACCTTTGATAGCATGAAGATAATCACCATCCTCACTTTTTTAGGGCTCTTCATGACCCTGACGGCCTATGGCCAAACTCAGGTTAAGGGCACATTTTACTGCGCCCCAAAAAGCTACAGCACCACACGTGATCCAGATCTGCCGAAGTATGCGCGCCATGCACCTGACGCTGGCTTGGACAGCCTGAAAAACGCTGCGTGGCTGGATCTGGGCCTGGACTACCGCTTCCGCTACGAATACCGCGACGATGACATCCGCCGAGACGAAGCTGGGCTTGATGAACCCATGTTACACCGCACTCGGGCCTATCTCGCCGTTCATGATGTCTTGGACCCCTTCCGCTTTGCCGTGGAGATGCAGGACTCTCGCCGATACAATAGCAACTACCCACGCGACACTCGGGACTTCAACGAATTTGAGATCATTCGCCTCTACGCAGAACTGTATTTCCAGAGTGCGTTTGGGCATGACCCTAACGGCAATGCACGTCCGCTAAGCCTGCGCTATGGCATCCATAATTTTGAATTCCTCGATCGCCGACTCATCGGGAACAATCAGTGGCGCAATACAGCGAATACGTTTCAGGGATTTCATGGTTCCTTGGGCCAGGAATCCAATGACTGGCAGATCGATCTGCTGGCGGTGCAACCGCTGAACCGATCCAAGTATGAATGGGACCGCCCTGTGGAACAGCAGTGGATGTATGGCGTGATCGGTCACTGGCGGCGCTGGTCTGAGGTAATCACGCTTGAGCCCTTTTATCTGGCGCTGAACCAGTCCGCCCATGGCAAGGTGGCGGAGAGGCTGGTGCATTCTCCCGGCTTGCGCGGCTATGGCGTGATCCCCGGAACCTCCTTCGACTTCGACTTTGATCTGGTCTATCAAACAGGGCGCAGTGGCGATAAGAAGATGCAGGCCTATGGCGGCAACTTCGAAATCGGCTACAGCTTTGATCAGCCCTGGAAACCTCGGCTCAGCGGCTTTTACGGCTATGCCAGCGGAGATCAGAATCCCAAAGATGAACAGGACAACCGATTCGAGCGCTTCTTTGGCTTTGGTCGCCCGTGGTCTGCCAATGACTACATCATCTTTGAAAACATCAGCACGCCGAAGCTTCGACTGGAACTGACTCCGAGCAAGAATCTGCGCATGGATCTCGGTTACAGTTGGTATTGGCTAGCGAGCGATCAGGATCGCTTTTCTCCCGCTAATAGTGCCCAGGATAAAGCAGGTAAAAGTGGCAACTTCATCGGACATGAATTCGACATACGTGCCCGCTGGCAGGTGAGTTCAAAGGTGGAGGCGATCCTAGGTTACGCGCACTTTACGCCAGGCGACTTCATCCGCAATACGGTGCGTCCCAATGACACGGACTTTGCTTATCTAGAGATCAGCGTGAATGCTTTCTGAGCACACTTTGATAACTCGGTGATTCCTCGACGTTTTCGGTGGCCATGATTCGCCTCGCCACGATCCTCTTCCTTTTATCTGCCCTATCCATCAGCGCCTCGGATAAGCCGAATGTTCTCATCATTGTGGCCGACGACTTGGGCTATCACGATGTCGGTTTCCAAGGCTGCAAAGACATCCCCACGCCTAACTTGGATCGCCTAGCAGCCTCTGGCGTGCGCTGCACGAATGGCTATGTTTCACACCCCTTTTGCAGCCCAACGCGTGCAGGCTTGATGACTGGCCGCTACCAGCACCGCTTCGGACATGAGAACAACCCCGCTTGGCTGCCGGAAGATACAAAACAGGGGCTGCCGCTGGATCAGATCA
>JAPLUM010000631.1 GCA_026397605.1 Verrucomicrobiota bacterium
AGCACAGCCAGCCTCATTGTTTACCGCATCTTTGGAGCTCAAAAGTAGCTGAGATTGATTCCGTTGTCTTCGCCTCACGCGACAATCTCGGTTGGGCAATCGGGCAGGGATGCTAGGAAGGCGCGGCCGTAGGGCTTGGAGAGGATGCGGTTATCAAGGATGACGACCATGCCTTGATCTTTTTGGGTGCGGATGAGGCGGCCTACGCCTTGACGGAGTTTCAGGATGGCCTCGGGCACGCTGTATTCGCTGAAGCTGTTGATGCCTTGTTCTTCCAGGTGCTCCATGCGGCTGGCGGTGAGGGGATGATCTGGGACAGCAAAGGGCAGGCGAGTGATGATCACATTGCTCAGGGCCTCACCGGGGACATCCACACCGGTCCAGAAGCTGTCGGTGCCGAAGAGGATGCTGTGCACGTCTTTTTTAAATTCCGCTAAAAGCTGATGGCGTGGCATGCCGCGACCCTGAACCAGGAGACGCCAGCCATTGTCGAGGCAGAAATCTTCCAAACGATCCGCCATGGCTGTCATCTGGGTGTAGCTGGTAAAGAGCACAAAAGCCCGGCCCTGAGATAAGCCCAGAAAATGAGCGATCTTGTCCTGCATGGCATCTCCGTAGGCCTCATCTTTCGGCTCAGGCATGCGCTTCACCAAGTAGAGACGCATCTGCTTTTTAAAATCAAACGGACTGTGAATGCAGGCCGATTGCGCCTTTTGCCCACCGACTCGATTGCGGAAGTAATTCAGCCGCTCGTCATCTCCGACACTTAAGGTGGCGCTGGTGAAAACACAGGCTTTACCGCCACCAAAAAAGATTTCCTCTAGTTTCGGTGACACATCAATCGGGGCGCTGTGCAGGGCTAAACTGCGATGATCTCCTGTGCCTCGCTCTGCCCAATAAACATGCCCATCTTCCGTCTGATCTAGGAAGGCGCTGAGATTCGTCCGCAGCCCGCCGAGCCGCTTGGCGATGTCGTGCAGCTCCAGTCTCTGGCCCTCGCTCTTGGCGGCATCACCCGCTTTGAGGGCAAAGTTGGCCACGCGTTGCAGAGGCAGTGCCAGATCATTCTCTACCAGACCAGCTTCGCGGATGCGGAATTCCTTGGCGTAGGTGCCAGTGAATTTACAGACAGCCTCGGCATTGCGGAAAAAGGTCTCCGTCATCGCGATGGCCTGCACGACGTCGCGGATCGCATCGCTATCTCCCACGCTGGCAAAGAAGCCCTTGCGCGTTTTCGGGTTGTAGAGACGGCCTAGTTCAAAGCGCACACTCGATTCGCTGACATGAATGCCAAAGGCCTGCGCCGCGATGTTTTCGATCGTATGGGCCTCATCCAGGATGACGAAATCTCGTGGAAAGATGAAATTGGCATCATCCGCCAGAGTCTCCTCAGCAGAGGCCATCAGCGTGAAGAAAAGGGTGTGATTCAGCACCAACACATCGGCTGCTGCCATGCGCCGCCGCACATCCTGGTAAACACAGCCACTTCCAGGTGGGCAACGCCGTGGCGTGCAGGCATGAGGCTCACTGCGCACCATGGACCAGAGTCGCGCGCCTGGGGTGAAGTCCATCTCACTGAGTGTCGCCGTCGGATTATTTCGCTGCCAGTCCTCGATCAATTGAAGCTCTGCGGCCTCACTGCTGCTGAATAGATCTCCCGTCTGCGAAAAGGCACTCTTCAGGCGCGTCGGGCAGAGATAATTATTCCGGCCCTTCAGAAGCTCCGCATGGAAGTCCCCGACCACCTTTTTCACGATAGGGATGTCTTTGTGGATCAACTGTTCCTGCAAATTGATCGTGTGGGTGCAGATGATGGCCTTCCGCTTTTGTTCCAGAGCAAAGGTGGCCGCTGGCAGCAAATAGGCCAGCGACTTACCGACCCCCGTCGCGGCCTCCACAATCAGGGCTCGGTTTTTCTCCAAAGCGCCCGCCACCAATTCAGCCATGTGCTGCTGCTGGGAGCGATACTCGAACTGAGGCGATCCCGCCAATTTTCCATCGTTGGAAAAAGCCAAATGCA
>JAPLUM010000338.1 GCA_026397605.1 Verrucomicrobiota bacterium
CTACCCAAGTAGAGCGAGTTCCCATCCAAGCCACGACCAATGACAAAAGCACCACCCGTGACGGAGCACGAGCCTGTTTTACCGACGGTGCGGCCAATCTCGAGCTCGTTAATATTGAGTGCCCCACCTGTCTGGAGAAAAGTCGCATCCACATGCGACTCAGCTGATGAGAGAGCGCTCGCACTAAAAGTGCCGCCAGAAACGGTTAGCGTGCCGCCCCTGAAACGCAGACCTCTGAAGTTCACCGTGGTGCCCGCGCTGATGGTCGGTGTGCCATAGGTGATGTAGGCATAGTCCGTCGATGCTGGCGCGATGTCGGTGGCCCAGTTCGTCGCGGTCGCCCAGGTGGAATCCGTTGAGCCATCCCAAATGATGTTCGTTGTGGGAACGGTGCCTGTGGCGGTCACTTTGAGCAATCCATTAGCTCCTGAGTTGTCGATGCTGAAGGACCAAATGCTGGTGTTCACGCCAGGAGAAAAGGCGAGACCGTTGTTAATGATGTCGCCGTTTTCCACTTCCATCACTGTCCATGTGCCGCCGCCTGAACCTGCGCCCCAACCACCATTGTAGTAGCCCACATCGAGCAACGAGCCAGCGGCAAATGTCGCGGACGTTCCCGTCGTCGCGGTGGAGCTGTCTTTGATGAAAATCTTCCGCACACCAGCGATATCAATGCCCACCTTGAGCGTGGAGCCTGCGTTCTGCACCCAAGTGCCATCCGTATCACCCGTGACCTTGGCAATGCTGATCTCGCTGATGACAGAGCCAAGAACGGTGAACATTCCTGTGCCTGCGACAGTGCCATCACCGAGTTTCACACTGCTCCGAGTCGAGAACGAGCCACCTGTGATTTCGAGGGCGCCTGTGCCCGCAGCGGTTGCTGTCTTGTTACCACCCAAATAGAGAGAGTAACCATTGAGTCCTCTGGAGACCTTCAGGCTGCCACCACTCAGGTAATAGAGCCCGTTGCCGCCAGCGGTCCTGCCGATCTCCAGTTCATTGATCGTCGCCGTCGTCCCCGTGTGATTCACGGTGCCATCCACATTGCTGTCATAGCTTGAATTGTTCGTGGAATTGAAGATGCCACCCGAGAAGTTCAGCGTGCCGCCAAGAACACGAATCGCATTCAAGCTAACACTCGTGCCCGTGGTAAAATTTGGCGCACCAGAAATGATCACTGCGGAGTCACCATCAGCAGGGCCCAGGTCATTGTCCCAGTTCAGTGGATTCTCCCATGCACCAATGAGTGAAGCATCCCAGGTCACCGTCGCTGCATGGCCTGTGACGCCAGCCGTGCAGGCCAGGAGTAAACTCACGCATCGAGTCGCGAGTGATCGTTTCTTGAATGAAATCATGGTTGTTCAGTCCCTGGAAAAGGGGTGTGTGGGCTGATAAGGAGACGCACATGCACATCGTCTATGTAGTGCGGCGTCCGCTTATTCTTTGATTCATCCCGACCCGCGCCAAGAGAGATGACGACGCAGCGTGCATTGCGTGGCACTGCCACACTCGCACTCAGTGTTTGCCATCCAGTGACGCTTGCTGGAATCGTCTGAGCGTTTTTGACCAGTGTTAAAGTCCGGTCATCCATCTCATCCCAAGTGGCCCAGAGATCGCGAATCTCTTCTGGTGTCTGAGTGAAACTGGCCATGCGCAGTGTGTAGCGCTCATCCTCACCCGGAGACGCCGCGTGGAATGAGCCCGTGAGCTCGATCTGTCTCGTCTCACCCGCCGCAGGCAGCGGAAGATCTTTGAGATCAATGATCCGAAACAAGTAACTCCGATGAAAGCCCACCGATGTGGGATCTAGCTGCAACATATAGGCAGCATCTTTGGCCTCGGGTGCAGCATCCACCTTCTCCAAGACGACCCTTCCAGGCTGCCCGCGCCACTTGCCTGCATGATTGGGGAAGCCTGCTGGCCAAGTCAGATCAGGATTCTCAAAGCTCTCATCAATCAATGGCAGGCTGATACTGACTGGAGTCGTCTTTGGCGTCACCAATGCCCAAGCCACCGATGCACCAAAGCAGCCAAGCACCAGACCCGCCGCCGCTGCCGTAAGCGGACGCCAGGAGAGCCAGCCAAGACGTCGCTGCGCGATGCGGCTCGTCGCTTGCACCCACTTAGGATGTGCCTGCGCAAGCTCACGCAGCGCCACACCTTGCATTAAAATTTCCGCCAGCAGATCACAGGCAGCGGGATCACTTTCTAATCGCGCAGATAGCTCCTGCACTTCCTTTGGATCACAGTCACCAGCCACATAGCGCGTGAGCCCTTCACAGAGTTGCGTTTCGTCATTCATGATTGAGTCCCCTCCTGCGCGGCGAGCCGCTGATTGATGCACAGACGAAGCGCCTGATGCAGGCGCGACAGTGCTTTGTAAATGGCTGCTTCATTGCGCCGCAGCAGACGTGAAAGTTCCGGCCCCTTATGCCCCTCATCGTAGCGCAGCCGCAGCAGTGTGCGGGATTCCTCTGGCAGCTTCTCCACGCAAAAACGCATCGCCTCAGCACGCAGCCGCTGAGAGTCCGACGCAGCCTCCAGTCGCTCATGCATGGCATCCAGTGCCAGTTCGCTCAAGATCTCACCGAGCCGCCCAGAGCGTCTCACCTGATCGATTCCCAGATTCCGCGCCGTCACCCGAGCCCAAGCCAGCAGACCTCCTTCATCCGAGAAGCTCTCTCGCATCCGCAGCGCACGCAGCAGCACCTCCTGAAACACATCCTCCGCCGAGTGCACATCTCGCACCACCGCCAGTGCCCCAGCCACAAGTCGTGGTCGAGCATCCAGCAGGGTTTTAACGAGCAGTTCTTCGGTCATTCAGAGAGAGACGAATAGCTTCCCAAAGTCTGACCCACAATCTTTTCTCAAAGCCTCCGATAGCTTGCCTTTGAGGTGGCCCAGTGGAGTATCGAAAACCCCATTTAGAAGCGGCACGGGAGACCTTGAGCCTCTTTGAAGCCGTTTGGGTTCCCTGCACCGACCTGGAAAAGAAACACCTGTATTCTTTACGCATCACTGCTGACACGTTAAGTTTTCTCCGATTTCTTTACACATGAGCTTCCTTCTTGAGCCTCTTCC
>JAPLUM010000125.1 GCA_026397605.1 Verrucomicrobiota bacterium
GTCGATCATGTAGTCCTGATAGTCGTCTTTGGCCGCCCTTTGGTGCGCACGCGGCCATCCCGTCATCCATTGATTATGGGCTCGCTTTACCCGCAGCTCTTCGTCCGAAAAGATGAAGCGGTGAGGAACACTTACAGAGAATCGCCCCGTGCGGATGGCGATGTTGTAGCCGAGTTCGGCCCGCTCACCATCGGGCGTCTTGTAGTCAATATCGAGAAAGGATGGAGCGATACCCGCCTCCGTCCTCAACCGATCAGCCTGCTCCGGTGTAGGAGTAAAAGTGCCGTTGGAGTCATATTCATCCAACTGCGCTTGAGAAAGGCTTAAAGTCGTTGCGCCCGATGAACTGCGGCGGCTTTCAGGACGAGGGTCGCCAGGAGGAGCCGATCCTCGGGGATCACTTGCACAACCCACCAGCACAGCAAGCAGCAAGAATAATGTGAAGGGCTTCATTGGTTGGGCGAACGTGGTTTAGCCACACTTAATTGTGGACGAATCAGATTCGTCCACACTTTTTTGTAGAATAACGGGGTTGAGATGGGGCAGCGGGAAGAAGTTCACTGAGGAAAGGCTTTTGAATTGTTCCTCCGATGGAAGCGGGAAAGCGGACTCAGGTCAAGCTAGGGTTGCGACATTACCTCCGCCGATTCAGAATCACCTCATTCACCTTCTGCCTCGGCGCCTCTAGGTCGGGATCGGTAAGGCCAGTGTCCAGCGTGCTGATGCTGTTGTTGCTCGCGTCACTCATTTCATGTCGAGATTTTTTTAGTCACAGGATTCACAAGAAAACAACATTCACAGGAATGGGTTCTGACCTGTAAATTCTGTCTTTCTGTTTTCCTGTAATATTGGAACACGACTCCCCCTACCTCCGCCCATTCAGAATCATCTCGTTCATCTTCTGGCGCAGGGCTTCCAGATCAGCCAGCGTCGGAGGATCAGCAAACGCAGTGTCCAGCGTGCTCACACCGTTCGTGTTGTTGCTGGTGCCATTCAGCGAGTTCAGGATGGCGCTGTCAAGCTGCGCTTGGCTGATCTCACCGGGCGGGCCTTGGGCGCCTGGGGGTCCCTGCCCGCCGTCGTTTCCTTGAGGCCCCTGCGGACCCGTCGGGCCACCTGGGTCTCCTTGCATGCCCTGCGGCCCATCATTCCCACGCGGGATGCCGAAGGTGAAGCGGACGTTACTGCCATCGAAGCTCACGCTCACCGTGGCAGCCTCACCAGGGTTGAGCGTGTTCATAGAGACCGGGGTCATAGAGACCGGGGTCAGGCTGCATCTGGCTGACAAAAGACACGGATTTAAGGTTTGGGCTAGGGCGGTTCTTTGTTCTTGGTTGCTGAGGGCGGACAGACCTCAAAAGCGGCGCTTGGAGGACCAAGCAGCCCTACCTGGATCATCTGGCGCGGCGCAGCGCGTCCCTACCATCTCATCCACGGATGCGGCGCACGCGTTCTCCGTTCCATTCTCCGTAGCAGGCACTACGAAGGACGAAAGCAAGACTGCGAAGGATGAAGCGCGGCCCTACCTTACCCACGCCGAATTTCAGAGCCTTTGAAGCGGACGTTGAAGCGGAAGACTTTCTTTTTCCGACAATGGATCTCGCCGGTGGTTAGGTCAAAGCGCTCGGGGATCTCAATGTGATGGAGATCCACGGTGGCGTGGAAGCCGCGCTCGGAGAAGATGTCGATGAGGATCGCGATGGCGACCGGATCATGAAAGAGCTTGTTCTCGGAGTTGATGTCGGCCCGGCCTGAAATGGCGT
>JAPLUM010000489.1 GCA_026397605.1 Verrucomicrobiota bacterium
GCCGAGGACGACGAATACACCCGCTGGTGCAAAGCTCGCGGATACGAGATTCACTACGTCCCCGATTCTGTTGCCATGCACAGTCACAACTACACAGCTCAACAAGCCCGTAAGCGTGCCCACGGTGACGCTCGGGCCCTGGCTCAAGCAGGCAGCATCAGCAAACGCGATACAAGCTGGCTTCAGACCGTTGCCTTCGGAGTCATCAATGACGCCCGTCACGATCTAGCATGGCTCGTCGCCAATAAACGTCTCTACGAGTTTCCCCACGCCCTGCGCATCCGTTGGAACCAGCGCACCGGCAAACACGCCGGATTTGCTCAGGCGTAGCTCGGCTTTCCAAATCCGAGATCGAAGTCTCCCGACTCTCGGAGAAAACTAAGCGCGCTGAACTGAGTCAAGAGACGCTCTACTCGTCTGTGGAACCGGAGCGCAGCGGAGATAGACAGCCGACGGCTGCCCAAAGGGTGAGCGCAGCGAATCAAAGCCAAGCTACGGTCGCGCTATCCAAGAGCCACACGCAGGTCAGCAGGCTTGAGCGGGGAAGAAAGCACCACATCGGCCACCTCATGGCCATCCCGGCCTGCTTCACCATTCAGCACAATGATTCGCGCCACAGGCATCAGTCCTCGAATCGACTTCAAATCGTCCGCAGACGCTACATTTGCATCCACGACGCAAACGACAGTAGCGCTCAGATGCGGCAATTGTCGCTGTTCCTCCAGCGAGGCCACCGACGACACTGAGGCCCCAGTCTTTTCGATTATTCGCGTTGCCAGCATGGTCGTCATGGAATCATCCGTCCAAAGCACGGCTTGGCGGCTATCAGGGGCGGCCTCAGTTTCAAAGCGTTCCACCCTCACCTCCACATGAAAGGTGCTTCCGTGTCCAGCCTCTGATTCCACCCACAACCGGCCATTCATCTCATCACACAGTCGTTTGCAGAGAGCCAGTCCCATGCCCGTGCCCCCATGACGACGCGTCGTGGTGCCATCCACCTGAAACAGTGGGAAAGAAGCTGCGACAGCACCTGCCGCAGGAAGGCCACATGCCCGGTGTAGCGCGAGGGACAATCCTCAGCGATGGATTGCTCGAACGAGAGGCCTTTCTTCCGCAACTCCCCTTCATGCACCTTTAGCACCTCCTGCAGCAAGGACCGCACACCAGCCTCCTCAGACTCGATTTTTAACCGACGCGAATCCAATTGAGTGAACTCCAGGATGCTCGTCAGCGTCGCCAGCAGCAATTCACCCGATTTGGACACTGCCTCCAGCATCTCGCGCTGCTTGTCATCCAGCGCAGTTTGCCCCAGCATCTCGCTCATGCCGAGCACGGCATTCAGTGGCGTCCGCAGTTCATGGTTCATCGCCCCGAGGAAATCCGCCTTCACTCGCTCTGCCGTGGCGGCTGCGTCGGAGGCGCGCAAAAGCTCGGCAACCGAGTTCTGCAAACGTCGTTGATACCAGGCCATCCACGCACCCGCCAGATAGGCCAGAAACAAGACACCTATCGCGCTCATCGTGGCCACCTGCCTCAGGCCGGAGCGATGAAGCACATAGTCTTCCAGCGACATGTCCACCCCCGCCGCGGCCACGAGCTTGCCGTTGGCATCATGTATTGGCGCAAAACCGCTCATAAAGGTGCCCCAGCGGTCTGTGTAGGGTTCTCGATCGACCTTCGCCATGCCAGTCTTCAAGACCTCCAGCAGCGTGGGACTCGGCCCCTCATAGATCTCCATCAGCTTCGAGCGATCATTCACCCCATCATTATTAGCATCTCCATCGGGCGTTGCATCCAGCACAAACCTCACACCCGCCCCATCAAGGATGCAGGTGTAAGCAAACTTGATCATCTGGCTTGAATCCACCGCCATCTTGGCCGCATCCATCTTTTGAACCTGCTGATGGTAGGCGGCAGACAGGTCCTGCTCAGGCTTCCTCAGGCTTTCATGCACCTCGACGTCGATGGCCTTCATCATCACGCGGGCCGCGCTCAGCAATTGATCGTGGATCCCCTTTTTCAGAATCTGATCCGCTTTGTTATACATGCTCCAAACCGCGATCATCATCGGCGTCATCATCAGAAAAAAAGTCACGACGCCGATGGCCGCTGGATGCCATTTGATCCAGGATTGAGCACGTCGCTTGATAGCAACTTTTGAGATATGGGTAACAGGCACGATGAGTTGGGTTGGCAGAGAGTGGGAAGCTAGCGGGCGTGGAAATCAGTGCACCCCGTTAATTCCCCCCAATTGGGGGATGGACCATGAGTTCCAAGCCCACACTTGAGGGGAATGACACACGCCCCCCGACGAGCGACGCATCTGATATCATTCCACACGCCATGCGCATCCTCACCCTTACCAATCTCTACCCGCCCTTCTACGTCGGTGGCTACGAACTCCGCTGCGCTGCGATCACCGAGCCACTGCGCCAGCGCGGCCATGAAATTCGAGTGCTCACCAGTAACCACGGGCTTGATTCAAACCCGCCGCCAGCGAACCAACCCCACGTCCGGCGCGATTTGCGCATCCACGGCTACTACGGACATCCGTGGCTTGGTCTCAATCAGCTCCAACACCTCGAAATGCACAACAACAACACCCTGCGTGCCGCCATCGCCGAGTTTAAGCCCGATGTCGTTCACGTCTGGTGCATGAATGGACTGTCGAAGTCACTTTGCCTCACGTTGCAGCAGCTCCAGATCCCCACCGTCTATGACGTCAGCGATCACTGGATACTCCGCAGCCTCAAGGCTGATGTCTGGCTCGATTGGTGGAATCGCAGCACCGGTTCGCTCGCCTCCAAAACCCAGCGCACGCTCTGGTCGCTACTCGGTCGTCGCGAAAAGCTCCAGTCCATCGCGCCGACGAATCCTGTGAGCGACATCCGCTTTCCACGGCTCTACTTCACCAGCGCGAGACTCCGCGAACTCACCGCCGAGCAAGGCTACGACGTGAATCATGGCAGTGTCATCCACTGCCCTGTCGATACCGATCACTTCAACGGCACACCTGTCACCCGCGAACCACGGACCTGGCTCTGGGTCGGACGCCTCGCGGAGGACAAGGGCATCCACACTGCCCTGCGAGCGCTGGCTTTGCTCAAAGAACGATTCCAAGGCGAACTTCGCATCTATGGCAAAGGCGATGCCGACTACGTCGCAAAGCTCAAACAATTCGCTCAAGACAACGCCCTTCCTGTCACCTGGCATAGTGCAACTCCAGATCAGATGCCCGACGTCTATCGCGCACATGATGCACTGCTCTTCACCTCCGAATGGGAGGAGCCCTTCGCCCTCACACCACTCGAAGCGATGAGTTGCGGTCTGCCTGTGATCGGCACCATGACGGGTGGCAGCCGCGAACTCTTCCGCCACGGTGAAAACGCCCTCACTTACGATGCTGGAGATCCAGGACAGCTTGCTGAGCGTATCCTGCTCTTGCAGCGAGATCATGAACTGCGCCGTGTCATCACCGAGATCGGTCATCGCGAAGTCCGTCAGCGCTTCGCCATGAAACCCATCGTTGATCAAGTGGAGGGCTTTCTCAGCGCATGAGCACCCGATTCACTCGCGATGGCAGCCAGGCGCTTGAGCAATACCTTGCCGATGTCTGCGAGCAAGTGCGCGGAGGCATCCAGAATATCGTCCCAGCGCACAAGCTCGAAGGCATCGCCCTCGCAGGCGGTTACGGTCGCGGCGAAGGCGGCGTGCTCCGCACCAAAGAAGGTGAACAGCCCTACAACGATCTCGAATTTTTTGTCTTCATTCGTGGCAGCACCTTGCTGAACGACCGCCGCTACAAAGCCGCCTTACACGAGCTTGGCGAGCGCCTCACACCTGCCGCAGGGATTGAGGTCGAGTTCAAAGTCATATCCTGCGCTGTTCTCCGCAAAGCAAAGCCCAGCATGTTTTACTACGACCTCGTCACGGGCCATCGCTGGCTCATCGGAGATGACAGCTTGCTCGAAAACACCGAGCACCATCGTGATGCATCGCGGATACCATTGCACGAAGTCACCCGGCTGCTTTTCAATCGCTGCTCCGGCCTTCTTTTCGCCAAAGTACGTCTCCAACAAAGCAACTTCACCGCGGAAGATGCCGACTTTGTGGCCCGAAACATCGCCAAAGCGCAACTAGCTCTCGGTGACGCTCTCCTCGCTGCCGAAGGTCGCTATCACTGGAGTTGTGTCGAGCGTCATCAGCGGCTGGTGGCTGGCGAGGCATTGCATCGGCATCACGCACAAGGCGTCGCGTTCAAGCTACATCCGCAGCGTAGCGCTTTGAGCCGTGATGATCTTGCCAAGCTGCACTCTGAGGTGTCGGCGCTCGCCCATGATCTCTTTTTGAGTCTCGAAAGCAGACGTCTTGGACATCCCTTTTCAAGCGCTGCAAACTACGCCTCCGGCAAGATCAACAAATGTCCTGAGCAGCCCGCGTGGAAGAACGTCCTTCAACATCTGCGGACACCTCCCGTCGCCTTAGGCATTCCGCAACCCATTGAACGTTATCCACGCGAAGTTCTGCTCCACGCGCTGGCCGAGATGCTCTGGATAAACTCCACCGTTCAGCGCGAACGCGTTCAAGCCTACGAGACCCTCTGGCACCGCTTCAACTGAGCATCCCCCCTCACTTGCGGGCCATGCGCTTCCTTCAACTTCGCACCACACTTTCATCGCACCCATGAACATCCTCGTTATCTACCCCTATATCCCATACCCGATCGACCGTGGTACCTTCCAGCGCACGTTTCATCTTCTGCGTGAACTCTCCCGCGAGAACACCGTCGATCTGATGGCACTCAGTGAAAACGGCGAACGCATCGAAGAGCGGCTCGTTTTTGAGGAGTTCTGCCGGCATGTGCGCTTCGTGCCTTTCCAGCATCCTGCCTGGCCGAAGCTCATCCCCAATCGCCTCTTCAGCCGCACACCTTCCTCAATTCATCATTGGAATCTGCCACACATCGCCGAGGCCATCCGCGACCAACTCAAGAGCAAGCAATACGACCTCGTTCACGTCTGCGATATCGTCCTAGCGCAATACTTCCTCGACGAACACCAAGACATTCCGCTTAGTATCGACCGTAGTCGTGTGGATCTCCAATTCCAGACGCAGCAGGCCGCTTTCAATACCCGCACACTCAAGTACAAGTTCCTCGCTTGGGAAAGTCTCGTCAAAATGCGCGGTTTCGAAAAACGAGTTGCCAAACGCAGCCAGCTTCAGGTGCTTTGCGGCCCCGATGACGAAGTGTTTGTTCGCCAAAACATTAGCAAAAAAGCTCCGCTCAAAGTCGTCGCCAACGGTGTCGATCTCGATTACTTCCAGTTCGACATCGACCCCGAGCCGCGCAGCGCCCAGCCCACCGTTCTCTTTTGTGGTGCCATGGATTACATTCCGAATGTCGATGCCCTGCGCTGGTTCTTTGGCGAGATCCATGAGCAGCTACTTCAGCGAGTGCCAGGTCTTCAAGTGCTCATCGTTGGCAAATCACCGACACCCGAGGTTCAGGCTTATGCTCAGCTCCAAGGTGTCACCGTCACCGGTAGCGTGCCAGACGTGCGGCCTTATTATCGTCGTGCTTGGCTGCAAATGGTCCCACTTCGCATTGGCGGCGGCACACGGCTCAAAATTGTCGAGAGCCTCGCCATCGGCACGCCCGTCGTTTCCACCACCATCGGTGCCCAGGGCCTCGGATTGACCCATGGTGCGAACATTCTGCTCGCTGATACGCCTGCAACATTCGCCGATCAAATCGTCAGTGCTTTGCAAAATTCGCCACTGCGCGCGCATCTCCGTATCAATGGCATCAGCATCGCCAAAGAACGTTTTGGCTGGCGCAGCATCGGTGCGGGCCTTAATGCCGAGTATCGCCGTTTCGATCCCGAACTACGAAAGCAAGTCCGCCTCATGAACGTTCCTTTCGATGTCGTCACCATGTCGCAAACATTGGATCGCATCGGCGGCATGATATCCACAAAGAAGCCCCATTACCTCGCCACAGCCAATGTCGATTTTCTCGTGCAATCACGTAGCGACATCGAACTTCGGAACATACTCGATGAGGCGCACCTCGTTGTCTGTGATGGCACACCGCTTATCTGGCTCTCCAAATTATTACGCCGTGCCTTGCCTGAGCGCGTCGCAGGTTCTGATCTTGTCCCACGACTGCTCGAGCGAGCCGAATGCGAGGGCTGGCGCGTCTTTTTCCTCGGGGGCGAGCCCCGTGCGCTGACACTAGCGGTGCAGAATGTCGAGGCCAAGCATCCGAACATTCAGATCGCAGGGGCTTTTTCACCACCCTTTGCTCCACTCGACCGCATGGATCATGAAACGATCTGTCAGCATGTGCGTGAGGCTAGGCCTGACTTGCTGCTCGTCTCCTTTGGCTGTCCAAAGCAGGAAAAATGGATTGCACGGAACTACGCGGCTCTTGGCGTGCCTGTCAGCATCGGTGTCGGTGCTACCATTGATTTCCTCGCCGGAACGGTGAAGCGCGCCCCACGTTGGATGCAGATCGTTGGCATGGAATGGATCTTCAGACTCGCCCAAGAGCCACGCCGTCTCCTGAAGCGCTACGCCACTGACCTTGTCGTCTTTAGCATCGGTTCCATTCGCGAGATCGTCAGTTCACTCTTCACCTCCAAAGCTCCCCAACGCCTATGAACGTCGCCCTTTCC
Organism: Verrucomicrobiota bacterium; assembly: GCA_026397605.1. Lineage (GTDB taxonomy): Bacteria > Verrucomicrobiota > Verrucomicrobiia > Verrucomicrobiales > Verrucomicrobiaceae > Prosthecobacter. The sequence goes on from JAPLUM010000489.1 coordinate 6,678, forward strand.
ACTAGTGTCATGCAGCGCGGTAAAAGCGGTGTGGGGCAGTATATCCTTGCTATCACGCGGGCGCTGCTCGCTCATACGGATGAGGTGAATTTAAGCCTTCTTGTGTTGGAAGAAGATGTTCCGTTCTTTGACTTCGCTCGTGACAAAATGCGCATTGTGCCTATCGCTGAAAAGTGGCGTCCAGCCGTGAAAAACATCCTCTGGCATCAGACCGTGCTTCCAAGCTGGATCTCTAAAAATCAGATCGATGTTCTGCATGTGCCTAGCTACCGCCGGATGCTACAAAAAGCTCCCTGCAAGCTTGTTTCCACCATTCATGATCTTGCTCCATTCCATGTGAAGGGGAAATATGATCTGGCGCGGATGTTTTACGGTCGTGTGGTGGTGAAGAGTCTCGCTAAGAGGCAGGATCAGATCGTGGCGGTAAGCACGAATACTGCACGCGATGTGCATCGCTTCTTTGGCATTCCCCTGTCTCGGCAGAGGATCATCTTGAATGGCA
>JAPLUM010000694.1 GCA_026397605.1 Verrucomicrobiota bacterium
GTCAAACCAGAGTCCGATCCCAAAGCTGCCCAGCAGTGAGGCATCCCAAGCGATGTCGTGCCGCCCCTGGATCAGTAAGGCCCCCCGAGACAGCAGTGCCAGAGAAAGAAAAATAGCCGCTATCAGTAAAGCCCCACGGGCGATGGCAGATTTAGGTGCCAGACGTTGCAGGAAAGTAAGACGCGGAGAAAAAGAGTTGAGAATGAACTCACACCCTGCCGCCATGCTTCATGAATACCGAATGACAGCACTGTCATCCAAATGAATTAGCTGTCACAATGCGGCCTGTCTTTTGTCATGATGACAGCACTTTCATTTGTCCTAAGCTCGTACAGACTCGTCTTGCCTCTGCCATGCGACTCCTCATCATCGAAGACGAACCCAAAACCGCCGCCCTTCTGCGTGAAGCTCTCACTCAGCAGGAATTCGAGGTGGTATGTGCCTTTGATGGCGAGTCCGGCTTGGCCTGTGCGCTAACTCAGCCATGGGATGCGCTGCTGGTGGACATCATGCTGCCAAAGCGAGATGGGCTCAGTGTCGTGCGTGCCCTTCGTAGCGCTGGGAAGCTGACGCCAGTCATCATGCTTTCCGCCCGTGGAGATGTGGAGCAGAGGGTGGAAGGGCTGGATGCAGGAGCCGACGACTATTTGCCAAAACCCTTCGCCATGTCCGAATTACTCGCACGCCTGCGCTCGCTGGTCAGGCGCACCGCACAGGTAAAAGCAAACCTCTTCACCGTGGCAGATTTGAGCTTTGATACCGTCACCCATGAGACCCGCCGCGCTGGAAAGCGCGTAGAACTCTCCACCCGTGAGACTCGACTGCTGGAGTGCCTCCTGCGTGCTGAAGGGCGTGTGGTTAGCCGTCGTGACATCATCAGCACTGTCTGGGAATATGACTTCGATCCTGGCACCAATCTCGTGGATGTTTATATCCGCCGTCTGCGTGAAAAGATCGACCGTGATCACACGACCACCCTCATTCAGACCGTGCGTGGTCTTGGTTATAAGCTCCGACCACAACTATGACTCTGCGCCGCCGCATCCTGCTTTTTTACTCCTTCATTTTCGGAGTCGCCTTTCTCGTCATCGGCTTTTGGAGTTGGTTTGAATTTGATGAACAGCAGAGGGTCATCCGCGAGGGTGGAGTCAAAGCCGCCCTCAAAGAAAGCCCGATTCAAGAAGCTCTTGAAATCATTTTTTTGGGTGGAGTCCCCGCACTTATTCTTGGTGTCGTCGGTGGCGGACTCTTGATGCGTCAGGCGCTGCGCCCAATTGAAGAACTCACGGCTGCATTGGAAAGGACAGACGCATCAAACCTCGCTGAACTCGTGAAACGCACTGGCAATGGCGACGAACTCGACCGCATGAGTGCCGTGTTCAATGGTATGAAGCAGCGTCTCGGTGTGTCCTTCACGCAGTCGCGCGAGTTCACCCTTCATGCCTCGCACGAGCTGAAAACACCGCTCACCATCATGCACGGCACCTTGGAGCAGATGCTGGCTGACTCTGCCACGCCGTCACTACACCGTGAACACGTCAGCTCCATGCTCGAAGAGGTGCAGAGGCTCTCCAGCATTGTCGGCCAGCTCACCTTTCTCGCTAAAGCAGATGCTGGCCTGCTCACCGTTGCCCATGAAATCATCGCGCTGGACGAACTGGTGCGTGATCTCACCGAAGACACCACCATGCTCGCCACCAGCCTGAATGTCACCGTCACGCTTGCCACATGCACGCCTGTGCAAGTCAGCGGCGACCGCATGAGACTCCGCCAGCTCCTGCTGACTCTCGCCGACAATGCCGTGAAGTATAATCAACAAGGTGGCAGCATCACCCTCAGCCTTCGTGCCCAAGATCAGCACGCCGTTTTCCAAATCACCAACACCGGTCCCGTGCTCGCCACTGAACTGAGAGCCCGCGTCTTCGAGCGCTTCTTCCGAGGCGACCCCGCCCACAGCACCACCGTCGAAGGCAGCGGCCTAGGTCTCAGCATCGCCGAATCCATCTCTCAGGCCCATGGCGGTAGCATCGTCATGGATACCACCGCCGAGGGACTCACTCGCATCACACTGCGCCTGCCACTAATCGGAACGTAATCGCAACATGACCTCACCCACCACCACCCGCTTCAAAATGCCCCCAACCGTGTGGGCGCTTGGTTGGGTGAGTTTTTTCACCGATGTCTCCACCGAGATCATTTATCCGCTGCTGCCGGTGTTTCTCACCGTGACACTCGGTGCCAGCATGGCCTTTGTTGGACTGATCGAAGGGGTCGCAGAATCAACGGCTAGCTTGTTAAAGATCGCCAGTGGCTGGTGGTCTGACAGGGTGCGCAAGCGCAAGCCGCTCATGATTGCCGGCTACGGCCTCAGTGCGCTGACACGTCCGCTCATTGCCCTGGCAACCACAGGCGGACATGTGTTCGCCGCCCGCTTCATCGACCGCATCGGCAAAGGCATCCGCACGGCTCCACGGGATGCTTTGCTGGCTGCCTCCGTGCCAGCCGATCAACGCGGTGCCGCCTTTGGCGTGCAGCGCATGATGGACAACGCGGGCGCAGTGGTGGGTCCGCTCATTGCGTGGAGTTTGCTGCATTGGGTTACTGGCGATTTTCGCGTGCTCTTCTGGATCGCCGTCATTCCTATGTTCGGGGCAATGCTCGCTTTGATTTTTGGAACCAAGGAGCAGGCTCAGATTTCATCCACCCTTACACCTGCGGCACCCGTTGCATTCACGGTCACCCCCGAATTCAAGAGCTACCTCGGCGCTGTGCTGCTCTTTACGCTGGGGAACTCCAGTGATGCCTTTCTGCTCTTACGTGCTCAAGCCGTGGGTGTTCCCGTCAGCAGTCTGCCATTGCTGTGGATGGCGCTGCATCTGGTGAAGTCTGCCAGCAGCTACCCTGCGGGCGTGCTGAGTGACCGCATCGGTCGGCGTGGCCTCATCGTTGGCGGTTGGTGTGTGTATGCGCTTGTCTATCTTGGGTTTGGTTTCGCCAATGAAGCCTGGCACATCTGGGCACTGTTTCTCGTCTATGGACTCTTCTTTGGCATGACCGAATCTTCAGAGCGGGCCTTGGTCGCCGACTTCTATCCTGATGCCCAACGTGGTCGTGCGTTTGGCAGTTTTAATTTCATAACCGGCATCGGTGCCCTGCCTGCCAGCCTGCTCATGGGTTGGTTGTGGACCACCTTTGGGCCTGCCGTTGCTTTTGGAACGGGAGCGGGACTGGCTCTCTGTGCCGCTGCGTGGTTTCTCTTCATGGTGAAACCACAGACAGTCTTGCGTGCGTAAATCCATCGATTCGTTCAAAGTGGAATGACAGCTATTTCATGATACTGCTCGCGTTAGACTGCTATTGAAGGCCTGCTCCCAAATGAAGTTCACTCCCTTAACAATCCTCGCCCTGCCAGTGCTGCTAAGCTGCTGCGTGACCTACAAGTCGCGTCCGATCTCGGCAGAAAAAACCAGCGCGGACTTTGCGGAGCGTTCTTTGAATGATGCGGGCTTACGCAGTTTTCTCGCTGAACAAAAAGCCAGTGGCGGCACATGGAACGTGGATCGTCTTTCACTTGCGGCTGCGTATTTTCACCCAGATGTAACGCTGGCGCGTGCGGAGGCTGAAGAAGCCGCCGCAGCCATCAAAACGGCCAACATGCGGCCCAATCCGGTTTTCACCTTCTCACCGCAATACGCCAGTTTTCGTGCGCCTGCGCCCACACCGTGGTTTTTTGGGCCTAGCATCTCCATACCCATAGAAACCGCTGGAAAACGCTCCAAGCGCGCCGAGCAAGCCCTTGCCACGGCTGAGGCTGCAAGGTGGCGTGTGTCTGCACGAGCCTGGGCTGCTCGCTCTCGTGTCCGCACGGCCATGCTGGAGCTCCACAGCGCTCGCGAAAACATCCGCCTGCTTGAAACCGAGCAAACACTCCACGACGAAGCCATCAAGAAACTCACTGCGCAAATGGATGCCGGAGATGTCTCACCTTTCGAACTCACGCAGGCCCGGCTCATGCTCAATCGCACACGCCTCGCCCTGCAAGACGCCCAACGTATCGCCGCTACTGGCGAGGCCCGTCTCGCCTCCGCAATTGGTGTGCCTTTACCTGCCTTGCAAAAAATCACACTCGACTTCGCTGCCTTCCGTCGTCTGCCCGATCCCGATAATAGTCGCCGCCGTGCCCTCACCCAACGCGCCGACTTGATGGCTCTGCTCGCCGAATACGCCGCCAGCGAGTCCGCCTTGAAGCTAGAACTCGCCAAGCAGTATCCTGATGTGAATATCGGCCCAGGCTACGATTACAACTCAGGCCAAAACCGCTGGCAACTCGGCCTCAATCTGCCCATCCCACTGCATCAAAATCGTGGCCCCATTGCCCAAGCTGAAGCCAAGCGCAGCACTGCCGAGAAAAAATTCCTCGCTCAGCAAGCCACCATCCAAGGCGAGCTCGACATCGCCCTCGCTGGCTACAACGCATCTCGTGCCAAAGCCACCACCGCCGCCACGCTCGCTCAGGAAGCCGCTGATGCCTCCTCGACGACGAAGCGCATGGTCGAAGCCGGACAAGTCTCGGCCCTCGAACTCACCCGCCGCCAGATCGAGACCAGCACTGCCAATGTCGCGCTGCTTGCTGCACGAATCGAAGCTCAAACCGCTGCCGGAGCACTGGAAGATGCCATGCAGGCCACATTACGTTGATTACACCATGAAACGTCTCCTTCTCCTCTTCATCGCCACACAACTCCACGCCGCCGACTCCGGTGGCTCCGCGCCCGCTGCCATCACCAAGGAAGGCGATCTCGTCATCCTCACGCTCAAACCCGAGGCTGAGCAAAGCCTACGCCTCAAAACCGTCGCCGTCGAAAAGCGAACCATTCCAGCGACGCGTTTGTTCTCCGGTGAAGTCGTCACACCGCTCGCTGTGGAAGGAAAACCCATCGCACCGGTGCTCGGTGGCACGGTGGATGAAGTCCTGCGCCTCGCCGATCTTCAAGCCGCTGCGGATGGACGCCTCCTGCAAGCCCAAGTCCAAATCGACGCCGCGAAGATCGCGGTCGAGCGTGCACAAAAAATGCTCAGCGCCGAAGCTGGTAGCGCACGCAATGTGGATGAAGCCAAGACCGCGCTCCAACTCGCCGAAGCTGCCATGACCACCGCCAAAGCTCAGCGTGATCTTCTTGGCGGGACCATCGGGCAAAGCGCCCGCAAGTGGGCCCGAGTCGCCATCTACAGCGGCGAGTCTGAGTTGCTCGATGCCAAGGCCGAAGCCCTCATTGGCAAGCTTACCGTCAAACCAGTCAGCGGTCCGCCCACCGCCAACGCTTTGACCAACACCATCGACTGGTATTACGAACTCCCCACCGACACCAAACTCCGCGCCGGTGAACGCGTCGCCGTCGAAATCCCCACACTCGAAAGCAAACTCGAAGCTCTCATCATTCCCTTCAACGCCGTGCTCCACGACATCCACGGCGGCCAGTGGGTCTATGCGCAGACCGCCGAACACGTTTACACCCGCAAACGCATCCAAGTCGCCCGCCTCGCTGGTAGCGACGCCGTTTTAACCACCGGCCCAGCCGTCGGCACCAAGGTCGTCACCGATGGCAGCGCAGAGCTGTTTGGCACGGAATTCATGACTGGGAAATGATCTCGTCCTCAAACATACACCCCGCGATACCGCTCAATAAAAGCCTCTGGCGTGATCGGCTGCGGCTTGTAGCCTGCGTTCGCCAGCGGCGCGAAGTCCCGGTCAGATGTGATGACATAGTCGGCATGAGCGGTGATCGCGCAGTCGGTGAACGCATTGTCGTCCAAGTCGCGCAGGATGACACGAAACCGAAAAGCAGATCCAATAAGGATAAGGTTTCGGTGCCTCAGATGCACGGCTTCCATAAACTGGAGCAGATGATTCCAATTCGCCTCACCCGCCCGCTTTCGAATGATCTCCTCATACTCAAGCAAAATGCTGGTGGAAAGAAGCCAGTCAAAACGGCCTCCGGCGAATCCGTCCAGGTTAACCCCATAAGGATGACTCTTCGCACGAGCCTGCAAGAGCACGTTCGTGTCGATGCAGACCGTCATGGCCTGCGGTTTCGAGCGCGATATTCAGCGATGACCTCAGGCAGATTGTCCCACTTGCCCTCAGCCTGCTCCCGTTCGGCGTCATCCGAGATGACTTGTCGCAGCCGCTCAATTTCCTTATCAAGCACAGCATGGTGTACGCCGAGCAATTGTTCCTCAGTCATGAGGTCCATAGACTCTTTCAGCGTGGCTAGAAGGTTCTTTGGGATGGGTGGTGCGAGTGGCATACCGTCTGATTCTATGCGTCTTCTCCAAATTTTCCAGCCCCAAAAACTGCCATGCTAAACTCCATCGTCTCTTGGGCGCTGAACATGCGCGTGCTCGTGGTTGCTGCGGCAGCAGCGTTGCTGGTCATCGGCATCAATGCCACGCGTCATGCGCCGCTGGATGTGTTTCCCGAGTTCGCGCCGCCGCTTGTCGAGGTGCAAACTGAGGCACCGGGGCTTTCGACAGAGGAGGTGGATGCGTTGGTCACGGTGCCATTGGAGAACTCGCTCAATGGGCTGCCGTTTCTCAAAACGTTGCGCTCGAAGTCGGTGCTCGGGTTGTCGTCGGTGGTGATGATCTTCGACACAGGCACGGATATCCTCAAAGCTAGGCAGCTCGTGCAGGAGCGGCTCAATCTGGCGCAGAGCCGACTGCCTGCGGTGGTGAAGCCGCCAGTGCTGATGGCTCCGTATTCGTCATTGAGTCGTGTTTTAAAAGTGGGGCTCACATCAAAGACGTTGACGCAGATGGAGATGAGCGAACTGGCTCGCTGGACGATGCGTCCGCGCCTCATGTCAGTCAAAGGTGTGGCCAATGTCGCCATCTGGGGTCAGCGTGACAAGCAGTTCCAAGTGCTGGTCGATCCGCAGAAGCTCCGCGCGGCGGGAGTCACGCTGGATGCGATCACCAAGGCCGCTGGTGACGCAGCGGTCATCAGCGCAGGCGGATTTATCGATACGCCGAACCAACGACTCAGCGTGGCGCAACTCGCACTCATCACCACGCCGGAGGATCTGGCGCGAACGGTCGTGGAGTTCCGTAATGGAGCGCCGATTCGCCTTGGCGATGTCGCGCAGGTCATCGTCGGCCATCCTGCGCCAATTGGTGATGCGGTGATCAATGATGGCGATGGCATCCTGCTTATCGTGGAGAAGCAGCCTTGGGGAAACACGCTGGATGTGACAAAAGGTGTCGAGAAGATGCTCGAAGAACTCAAGCCGGCACTGCCAGGCATGACAATCGACAGCACCATCTTCCGGCCTGCGAGCTTCATCGAGATTTCGATTCATCATCTCACTGAGGCGCTGTGGCTTGGTTGCTTGCTCGTTGTTGTTGTTCTGGCCTTGTTTCTTGGTGACTGGCGCACGACGGTCATCAGCATCACGGCGATCCCACTTTCGCTCTCCATGGCTCTGCTGCTGCTTGCTTGGATGGGCGAAACGATCAATACCATGATCCTCGCCGGACTCATCATCGCCCTCGGTGAAGTCGTGGATGATGCGATCATCGACGTGGAAAACATCCTGCGTCGTTTGAGGCAAAATCCGACGAAATCGCGATTCGCCGTTGTGCTTGAGGCCTCGCTCGAAGTTCGCAGCGCCGTCGTCTATGCCAGCGTGATCATCGTTCTGGTGTTTGTGCCTGTGTTCTTCCTTCCAGGTCTCGCAGGCACGTTTTTCCGGCCTCTGGCGCTGAGTTACATCTTGGCAATCACCGCGTCGCTGCTCGTCGCATTGACTGTCACGCCTGCACTGAGCCTCATGCTGCTCAAAGTGAAGCCTGGCGTGCATCGCGATGCCTTTTTGGCTCGTGGCATAAAGGCGATCTATCGCAGTATGTTGCCCTTTTTTACCCGCAGTGCTTGGCTGGCTGTGTTGGTGCTCATCGTCGCCTTTGCAGGCACCGGCTGGATTTGGCAAACGCAGATGAAGGAAGAATTCCTGCCCAACTTCAAGGAGCGAGACTTCCTCATGCACTGGCTGGAGAAGCCAAATACCAGTGTGGAAGCCAGCAAGCGCATCACCGTCGCTGCGGCGACGGATTTGATGAAAGTGCCCGGCGTGCGCAATCAAGGCTCGCACATTGGTCGAGCAGAGGTCGCGGATGAGGTCGTGGGTCCAGACTTCACGGACCTGTGGATCAGCATCGACCCCGAGGCCGATTACGACGCGACGATCAAGAAGGTGCAAAGCGTCGTCGATGGCTATCCGGGGCTCACTCGCGATCTACTGACCTTTTTACGCGAGCGCATCAAAGAAGTACTTACTGGAGCCAGTGCCAGCGTCGTTGTTCGCATCTTCGGTCCCGATCTCGACATTTTGCGCACCCATGCCGCCGAGGTTAGCGCCGCCGTTAAGGACATTAAAGGTATCAGTGCTCTTAAAGTCGAGTCCCTGAGCCTTGTGCCACAAATCACCGTCAAAGTGAAGCCCGAGGCAGCCGCATTGAATGGCCTCACTGCCGGACAAATTCGCCAGGCCGTGACCACGCTCATTAGCGGTCGGAAAGTCGGCGAAGTGTATCAAGACCAGCGCGTGCATGACGTCACTGTCTGGAGCGTGCCCAGCGCACGGGCTGATTTCACCACGCTGCGTGAGCTTCTCATCGCAACCCCCAGCGGCGGTCACATACGCCTCGCCGATGTCGCCGAGGTCGTCATCGTGCCGACACCAAACGCCATCAAACGCGAAGGCGCCTCACGCCGCATCGACGTGACCTGCAACGTCACCGGACGCGCCCTCGGTGATATCGTGCCCGAGATTGAAGCTGCCGTAGCTAAGCTTACGTTTAAGCCTGGTCATCATCCCGAAATCCTCGGTGAATGGGCGGAGCGCCAAGCTGCGCAGTCACGCCTCGGCTGGCTTGCGCTTGGTAGCGTCGCGGGCATCCTTGTCCTGTTATTTGCCGACTTTCAAAGTTTGCGCCTGACCCTGCTCGTAGCCCTCACACTGCCCTTTGCCCTCATCGGTGGTGTGTTAGCTGCATGGTTTGGCGGCGGCGTGCTATCACTCGGTTCACTCGTCGGATTTGTCACCGTGCTTGGCATTGCCGCGCGTAATGGCATCCTGCTCGTCAGCCATTACCGTCATCTCGAACAAGAAGAAGGTCACGCCTTTGGCTTGCCGACCGTTTTACAAGGCAGCGAAGAACGCCTCGTGCCCATCCTCATGACTGCTGCCACTGCCGCGCTCGCCTTGCTGCCTCTTGTATTCAAAGGCGATGTCCCCGGCAACGAAATCGAGCGCCCGATGGCACTGGTAATCCTGGGCGGACTCGTGACGAGCACGCTGTTGAATCTGTTCCTTCTACCGGCTCTATATGCGCGGTTTGGCAGGGTCAAAAAAGCAGAATAGGCAGAAGAGGCGAGCCTCTCCTGCCTACTCTAGTCATGCAACGCTTGATGAATCAGCTCTTCTTGCCGCCGAACAGTGGGGCATTAGAAAGCAGCCAGACGCTGATGGTGTGGTTTTGCTCCCATTTGTCACCACCACGTTTTTGGATGGTTTGCTCCATGAATCCGACTTCTAAGCGGGTGAATGGGGTGAGCTTGCGACCAATGCCCACAAAGGCACGGTTTTGATCAAAGTTGTTCTTCATGATGTTACCGCCGAAGTTAAAGAAAACCTCATCCCACAGAGAGAGATACGTTTTCTTGTCCTGGGTCAGTGGGATGCTGGTGCGGAGCATGTAGCGGATACGGTTTTCACCACGCCAGTTGATGGTATCTCCGGTGACCTTAGATTGCTCTTCGATCCAGCGCTGTTCCAGGCGCAGGCGATGTTGCCATTCGAGACCAAAAAGATTCATCTTATAAACCACCTGCTCCCAAATGCGATGTTCGTCGAACTCGTGCAGAGATGGGAATTCACCGTAAGGATAGGTCTTCACATAACCGTAACCAGCACTGACCGTCAGTGTCGGGCTGATGGTGTAGTTGATCCCAGGACGTATCAGGAGCTGCTGCCATTCATCTCCCCAGTCTTCACGTCGATTTTGGATTTCTAAATGCAGACCCCAAGGTGAATTGAGCAGCGGGTGATCGCCGACATAGTTCAGCCAGAGATGGTATTGGTCGGCGTGCTGATCAGCTGCATGAGCACTAACTAAGCTCGTGACGGCAAGGCAGAGATAAAGGAAGGTTTTTTTCATGAAGGTTATTGGATTAAGCATGGAGACGAGCCGCGTGAGGATGAGCCGATACGGGTTTAAATTCCTCAAGTCCGGCCAGATAAAGTTCACGATTTTCGAGCTTCCAATCTTGGGCCAATTCTTCGAGCTTTTTGACGACGCTATGGTCGATAAAGCAGGCACCAGAGACGTCCACGGTGATCTTCTTGTGAGTGGATAGTGACATGATGACTCCGCGCAAACCGAGCCAGTTGCTAAAGATGGCTGCCTGCTCAATTTTGACGATTGGGTGATCGCCAGACTCATCGACGGAAGCTTTATGACTGAAAAGATTGGAGATGCCCACTTTGCCAGCGACAACATGAATGATCAATTTCACCAAAATACCAATCCCTACGCCAATGAGGAGATCTGTGGCTAGAGTGGCAATCAGGGTGGCAACAAACACGATAAGCTGGCCTTTACCCACTTCAAACATATGCATGAACTCTTTCGGTGAAGCTAGATTATAACCGGTGAAGACGAGCATGGCAGCGAGTGCGGGCAGCGGGATTTTATTGAGCAGGAATGGCACGCTAGCAGCCATAATCAGAAGAAAGGCTCCGTGCCAAAAGTTAGCCCAGCGAGTGCGGGCACCATTGCTCTTATTGGCTGAAGAACGGACGATCTCTGAGATCATCGGTAAGCCGCCAATGCATGATACCAATGTATTCGCCGCGCCAACGCCTAAAAGGTCGCGACTGAGATTCGTGCGGCGCTGCCATGGATCGAGTAGATCGATAGCTTTGGCGCTCAATAGTGACTCTAGGCTTCCAATCAAAGCAAACATAGCGATCCAATAAATGCCCGTGCTGCTGGCGATACGGGAAAAGTCAGGAAAGGCAATGCCATCAGCCATGTTGAGCGGAAGGCTGACCAAAAAAGCTGAGTCTAATTTTAAGTACATGCTCATCGGGATACCATAAAGGAGCGCCCAAACAGGGCCTGGAATGAGCTGAACGATGCCCACTTTGATCCAAGGTCGCAGGAAGAGAATGGCCAAACAGCCAAGCCCGACAATGGCAGCGCTGACATTCATTTGGCTAAGGCTTTCTGGGATCTTACCAAGAAGTTCAAATGCCTCGCCGTGCGCGTGATGTGCCTTGATGGATTTCCCCAAAAGCATGACATGCACTTGCTTTGAAATGATGATGACGCCGATTGCTGCTAACATTCCATGCACGGCTGCTACGGGGAAAAATTCAGCCAACTTGCCCATTTTGAAAATGCCGAAGAGCATCTGAAGCACACCTGCCACAACACCCACGGCTAACATGCAACGATAGCCGACTTGGTCGGGCTCGCCTGGTATCGTGCTAAAAGCAGACACGGTTCCCAGAACAATCGCAATCATGCCTGCGGCTGGACCTTTGATGGTAAGTTCAGAGTTACTCAAAAAGGTGGCTAGTAGTCCGCCAACGATCGCAGTGAAAATCCCTGCAATAGGCGGACAACCGCTGGCTTTGGAAATAGCTAGGCACAGGGGCAGCGCTATCAAAAAGACGAGGAAGCCGGAGAGGATGTCCTTGCTGAAGTAGGCTTTGAAGCCAGCTAGATTGCCGACGGGCGTCGGTCCTTCAGGTATCGAGGTGGGTGCGGGTGCAGACATGAGGTCAGTTTTGTGAGGGTTGTTGCTAAGCAGCAGTATTGACGGCTAGAGTTCAAAAGAAAAACATCCCATCGATAGGGTATAATTTAGTCCAGATCGGGGGGGTACCACCCTTCAGGTCATGAATACCCCCTGTGGAAGGGATGGCACAGAGGTTTAAAACCGTGTTAAATGAATCTATTCAATGAGCACTCATCTTCATTCCGACACCTGTGGCCACGATCACTCGCATGATGCTCATGCGCCAGAGAGCACACTGGAGCATCTTCGACAGGTCGTGGATCACGCTGCACATTTTCTGCCTACACAGGGTCCTATCGGAGTTTTTGTTCATCACAACACACTGCATGCTCTGCAGCATAAGCCATTTGAGGAAGCCGTGATTGAGGCAGCTGACATTTTTCAGGCGGAGCCCTTTCTTTCTGAAGAGACTTATCAGGCTGATCGCCGCCGCCACCGTATCCATGCAGAGGACATTGACGCGATTCTTAATCGCCAGCCGGATGCGGAGATTTTCCACGCTAAACTGACGCGTCGTCAGCTTCGCAGCGCCATGCTCATTCCTGGTGTACGCCGAGTGAATGGGATCAATATTTCATGGCAGATGGAAGAGGGTGACTGGCTCACGTCTTTTCGAGATGATTTATCCATGACCGCTGCCGACATGCTCGGCGCAGATACACCACGGGCTCTCTGGGAGGCCTGTTTGGCAAGAGTTAAGCCGCAACCTGCGCCAGTAGCTGGTAAGCCTATTCGCCCACGGGATGCGGTGCTTGCCAAATTTGGTATCGATATGGATCTCATCATTCATCCGCCGCTTATTCGTCTCACAGGAGCGTATCTGGATCAGGGGATTGCCTATTGGCCGATGCCTCTGCGTGAAAAAGGCCTGCTCGTAGCGGCCCGCCAAATCATGCCGCAGGCTTTGGCTATTTTCCCAGCACGGCTCACGGGTGTGCCCAAGCTATTCCGCGAGCAGGAGAAACAAAACATGGATGCGGAGTCCGTCATCTTAGATGTTTTGCAGCAGCTTGCTGTTCCTGTGGCGGACTGGGAAAGATACATCACCGAGGAGTTAATGCCTCTGCGTGGTTGGGGCGGCATGATCCGCATGTTAGAAAATGATGTCACCTTGGCTCCTCATGACCGCGTGCGTTGTTCGATCATGGACTTTTTAGCGCTACGCCTGACTTACACTTTAGCGGCGCTTCGTGATATCTCGGGTGATACGACTTCGTGGCATACTTACTCACTGCCAGCGCCGAATTTTGATCCCCTCACTCATGTGGCGCGGGTATTTGATGTTGCCCAGCTTTTAGGCATTACCAGTCATGTGATGCGGAGGCTTTCTAATGAGGATCTTGCCCGGCTTGATGAGGAAATCATTGCCTGCAATGAAACGGAGCGCCGTCGAATTTTACACCTTGCGTATGAGCGCCGGCATGAGCGCCGCATTTTAATTCCTTTGGCAAAACACCGCGCCATGCCGCCACTGGAGCCCATCAGTGATCGCTTGGCAGCTCAAGTCGTCTTTTGTATCGATGAACGTGAGGAATCCATTCGTCGCGCACTCGAAGAAGTCGATCCACAGATCGAGACCGTCGGTGCTGCGGGTTTTTTTGGCGTTGCGATTGATTATGCGGGTATCGACGATGCCGGTGGCGTCTCCCTTTGCCCAGTGGTTGTCAAACCAGCACACTCGGTGCGTGAAGTGCCGATCACAGAGTATTCACACCTAGATCAAAAACGACAGGGTCTGCGCCGTGCTTGGGCTAAGGTGGTGCGCAATGGGTTCATTTCCTCACGCACTCTCGTCCGTGGTGGGATCAGCACTGCCTGCCTTGGTTTCTTCAGCCTCTTTCCACTCGCGCTTCGAGTACTGACTCCGCTTGGTTATGGGCGATTTATCAAGCGTCTCAATCGAGCTTTTCTTCCTGAGCCGAAGACAGAGTTTACATTCATGCAGGATGATGCTGCGTCTTTGAATGCTACAAGCGGCCTTGTCAGTGGATTTACCACGCAAGAGATGGCAGACCGTGTTTATTCTGTACTTGGGCCGGCTGGGCTGCACAAGGCTCATGCACGTCTTGTGGTTATTCTTGGGCATGGATCCACGAGTCTGAATAATCCATACGAATCGGCTTACTGCTGCGGGGCTTGCGGTGGTCGCACGGGAGCTCCTAATGCACGGCTTTTTGCCATCATCGCCAACCGACCAGCTGTGCGTGAGGCATTACGGCTTAAAGGGGTCGTTATTCCAGAGGATACTTGGTTCCTGGGTGGTTATCATGATACTTGCAGTGATGATATCCAGTTTTTCGATGTCGATCTCATGCCTGAAACTCACCGTAGCGATCTCACACGTGTGCGTCAGTCATTGGATAAAGCGCGCACGCTGAGTGCTCATGAGCGCACACGGCGTTTTGAAGCTGCAAGTCCAGATTTCACGCCTGAAATGGGTCTGCGTCATGTTCAGGAGCGTGCAGAGCACATCGGTGAACCACGACCTGAGTATGGTCACTGCACAAATGCTGTGGCCTATGTCGGTCGGCGCGAATTCACTCGTGGGCTGTTCATGGACCGGCGTGCTTTTCTCATCTCCTATGACGCGACGAAGGATGCTGATAATGGTGCCCTTGGCCGCGTTCTAGGTGCTGTGATTCCAGTCTGTGGAGGCATCAATCTGGAATACTATTTTTCCACAGTCGATAATGAAGCTTATGGCAGCGGCACCAAGCTGCCACATAACATCACTGGCTTAGTCGGCGTTATGAATGGCTTTCAAGGTGATTTGCGCAGTGGATTACCCGTGCAAACGGTCGAAATTCATGAGCCTGTGCGCATTCTTTTTGTGATTGAGTCCACACCGGAGCGCTTGATGAGTGTGATCAAAAAGAATCCTGAACTGACGGAGTTTGTCTGCAATCAATGGATACGTCTTGCTACCATGGACCCGGAAGATGGGCACATGGAAGTGTATCGTGATGGTGTTTTTGAAAGGCTCGAAGGTAGCGAAGAGCCACTGCCAATTGCTCAGAACTCCAGAGCTTGGTATCGCGGGAAAATGGATCATCTGGCCCTGGCTAGAATTGATCCCAAAGCAGCCTGATCGCCTCACTTTCCATCACCATCGACTTCGATTCCTGAAATGTCCGCACAAAACCTTGTTCTTATTCTGATCGCCACGCCTGGGGTTCTTTTTCTTAGCCTGAGCCTCATCTGGCTGCTTGGCGGGCATGTCCCTGAACACGCTATGTCACGCATCACCAAAGCCGTGTATGCGCTGCTGGCTATCGTTACCGCCCTGATTGGTTGGCAGATGTGGTCGCAGGACTTGTCCTCGGTGCGGGTCTCTCTCGGCGACTGGTTCACCGTGGCGCATTACGGCTTTCCGCTTTCCTTATTCATTGATAAGCTCTCCCTGCCTCTGGTAGGTATCACCGTGGTGCTTGCAGGAATTGTGGGTTCATTTTCGGTGCGCTATCTGCATCGTGATCCCGGTTTTTTCCGCTTTTTCCTTCTGCTGCATCTCTTCACCTTCGGTGCCCTGCTTGTGTTCACAGCAGATTCACTGGATCTCCTCATCGGCGGTTGGGAGCTTGTTGGGATTACTTCGGTGATGCTGATCGCTTTTTTTCAATATCGGCCTGATCCAGTGCGCAACGCACTGCGTGTGTTTGGCACTTATCGTATCGCAGACTTGTTCATGCTGGTTGCCGTATTCCTTGCCCATCATTGGTTTGGCACGGCTTCATGGGGCGGCATGTTCAGTGGAGACTGGCCAGGGCACATGAATAAGCTGGATGGCGGCGCTGCTAGCTTCATCGCCGTGCTTCTTGTATTCGCTGCCAGTGGCAAAGCCTCTCAAGGCCCTTTCTGTGGCTGGTTACCGCGCGCCATGGAAGGACCCACTCCCTCCAGCGCGGTCTTTTATGGAGCTATCTCTGTGCATGCGGGGGCTTATCTGCTGCTGCGTGTGCAGCCGCTCATTCACTCATCATGGATCGCCACTGGGTTAGTCATCTTCATAGGTCTGACGACTGCCTTTCTCGGTACACTCGTCCATCGCACTTGTGCTGATGCTAAAACTTCACTCGCCTATGCTTCACAGACACAGCTCGGCCTTATTTTTGCCGAGATCGGTTTTGGTTGGACCACCTTTGCCGTGATCCATCTCGTGAGTCATGCCGTGCTGCGCACTCTGCAATTTCTCCGATCACCGTCCATGTTGCGAGATTACAATCGAGTCCATTCTGCTGCGGGTGGTAAGATTGATCCTACCGGTGAGCACTTTGAATCATTGCTACCGAAGCAGCTTCAAATCTGGCTTTACCGTTTTGCCCTTGGGCGCGGCTTTTATGATGCCATTCTCGACCGCTTCATCATTGCGCCGGTGATGGCCGCCGCGCGCTTTTTAGCCATTTTCGATCCTGACATCACGCCACCCAAAGTCGAGACGGCAAGCCGACCAGCCTCATTGAAGTCATAGTCTTTCGAAGCTTTTCCCATGCAATTTCTTTCTCTCCCCTTCATCTCCATCGGCATTGGCTCGCTCCTCACTGGGGCCGTTCTTTCGCTACGCTCCAAAAATCCGCGCCCTGCTGCCGTCACAACCTCCATCATTGCACTGGTGAGCTTTCTGCTCGCCACGCGTGAAGTCGGGCTAGTCGATCATGGCCGTTTATTCGATCCATTCCTGACCATCTTTGATGCCGATGGTCTCGATGCTGTTCCGATGGCCTTCTTTGCTGCTTTGACGCTTATGTTTGTCACCGTTGCGCCGAAGCGGGATGCTGGTGGCCGTTCCCTTGCAGGAATGCTGATCATCGCTGCTGCCACGCAGATCTCTTATGCCGGAGCAAATCTTGCGGTACTTGCCGCAGGTTGGTGGCTCACTTGCGTACCTTTCATGCTAGGCATGTTTGGAAAGTATCCTGGCCGTCGATTTGAAAACGGCTTTCTAATCGCAAGTTCCTTGGCTCTGAGCGCAGGCATTGCACTTTTGCATCACATCGAGATCGATGAGCTGTCACACACAACGATGTTGGCCTTCGGATTACTCATATTAGCTGTTGTCCTACGTAAAGGAGTCTTCCCATTTCATGGCTGGATGGTTCACGCTTTTGAGTATGGTCCGCTGCTGCCTACCGCGCTGCTTTTCAATGGCCACTTGGGAGCATTGCTTATCGCTAGATCTGAAACGACAGCGCTACCGATGGCGGCCAAGCACGCGCTTGATATCCTTGGCCTCGTAGCTTTAGCGACTACCGTTATCACGAGCTTACGAGCTTTTGCCGAGAAAAAGCCACGTCGCCTGCTTGCCTATCTTTGTTTGAGTCAGGCTTGTTTCATTC
>JAPLUM010000506.1 GCA_026397605.1 Verrucomicrobiota bacterium
GTGCTTCCCTGACCAAGGAGGAGGAGAAAGCCCAGCTCGATTGGCTAAAGGCTGAGCTGTCAAAGCCTCGTGCGCCGTTCACGCTCGTCGTCGGACATCATCCTCTCTACTCGAATGGTGATCATGGCGATACGGCACCATTGATTGCTCAGTGGGACAGTCTATTCCAGGAGCAAAAGGTCCATGCCTATCTCTGTGGTCACGATCATGATCTTCAGCATCTGGAGCTGGAGGGGAAATTCACCTCCCATATTCTTTCCGGCGGCGGCGGTGCCAAGACGCGTAAGCTGGAACATCCCGAGCGCACCATGCCTTATGGCAAAGACGTCCACGGCTTTACCCACATCACAGTTCAGCCGGATGCCCTGACCTTTGCCCACCATGGAGTAGACGGCGCATTGCTGCATCAGTTCACCAAGCGCGTGGATGGGAAAGTGGAGATCAGAGGGTAGAGCAGAGCTTCAGTCTAGATCACTCCACGTCGTAGTGCTTTTCGCTCATGGATTTGTCGTGATCATAGACCTGCTCTTTCATGAGGTTGCCTTTCTTTGACCAGTAGCGGTTCAGGCCGTGGCGTTGGCCATTTTCAAAATGGGTCTCGGTGGAGAGTTGGCCATTGTCCCACCACTCCTTCACCACGCCATGCAGTCGGCCTTCCTTAAAGGTGTATTCGCCTTTGGGTTGGCCGTTTTTATGGGTCTCGCGGGCCAGGCCGTTGTACGGTTTGCCATCCAGAAAATAAACGTCGTCCTGCCATTTGAGCTCTTTGTAAGTCACGCTGCGTTCGGGTTCTGTGCCGTGGACAGGGAGGCAGGCGAGGAGAAGGACGATGGCGAATAGACGATTCATGGCTGGATTTTGAGTCATGCCGAAGATGAGTGCAATGCTGGTCTTCAATATGGCGTTTAGTTTCCTTCTCCTACCATGCGCAAAACCATCTCTCTTTTCCTGCTCGCCACGAGCCTGACGGCTCAGGCAGAACTCCGACTTCCAGCCATCATTGGCGATAATATGGTGCTCCAGCAAAAGCAGAGCAATCCTATCTGGGGCTGGGATGCGCCAGGCACCGAGGTGAATCTGGCACTTGGTAGTCAGAGCAAGTCCGCTAAAGCCGACGACAAGGGAAAATGGACGATCACACTCGACCCCCTGCCTGCCAGCGCGATCCCCGCTGTCATGACGATTCAAGGCACGACCAAGCGCGAGCTGAAAAACATCCTCGTCGGAGAGGTCTGGGTCTGCTCAGGTCAGTCCAACATGGGCTTTAATCTCAACAGTGTCTGGGATGCTGGTTTGGATATTGCCACGGCCAAGTATCCTCAGATCCGCCTGATCTCGGTGCCACAGGTAGGCACCCAGGAGTTGCAAGACGATTTTAAAGGCAAGTGGGAAGAGTGCTCACCTGCGACCGCGGGAGACTTCACTGCCGTAGGTTACCATTATGGTCGTGTGCTGCATGAGATGCTCGGCGTGCCTGTGGGCCTGATCGATAATGCCTGGGGTGGTTCCGCCTGCGAGGCCTGGGTTCGCCGAGATGTGCTGGAAAAAGATGCTCGTTTTAAGGCCTTGATCGAAAAGTGGAAACAGACCGAAGCTACCTACTCCGACGCCGTCCACGAACAGCAAATGGCCGAGCACAAGGTCAAGGTGGATGCCTGGACTGTAGCGAGGAAGGCAGCCATCAAAGCCGGTCAACCCGCACCTGCCAATCTGCCGCGTGCGCCGCAAAATGTGCTGCGTGGTCAGCATCGCCCAGGAAATTTATACGCAGGCTGCCTGAATCCCATCCTCGGTTACGGCATCAAAGGCGCCATCTGGTATCAGGGAGAGAGCAATGCCAGCCGTGCGTTTGAGTATAGTTATCTTTTCCCACTCATGATTACCCATTGGCGCGCTGAATGGAAGCAGGGCGACTTTCCTTTCTACTGGGTGCAGCTGGCTGACTTCAAGCAAGAGCAAGCAGAGCCTGGCGAAAGCGACTGGGCCGAGCTGCGTGAAAGCCAGACAAAGAGTATCAGCAAACTGGCTAATGCGGGGCAGTGCGTGATCACGGATCTGGGTGAGGCTAATGACATCCATCCAAAAAACAAGCGTGACGTCGCCGAGCGCTTAGCACGCTGGGCCTTGGCTAGAGACTACGGCGTGAAGTTGCCCTATCGCAGTCCTGAGCTGAAGGAATTTAAAGTGGAGGGTGGTAAAGCACTGCTCACCTTTGACTATGCGCTGCAGGGGTTGCGCACGATCGATGTGGATGAGGTCAAAGGTTTTGCTCTTTGTGGAGCTGATCAAAAATGGGTCTGGGCCAAAGCGAGTATCCTCGGAGGCTCGAAAAAAGGCAGCAATCAAATCGAAGTCAGCAGCCCGCAGGTGCCGCAGCCTGTGGCGGTGCGTTATGCCTGGAGTGATAACCCGATCTGCAACGTCTTCTCTGCTGAGGGCCTGCCTCTAACGCCTTTCCGCACGGATGATTTCCCCATGATTACAGATCCAGCCAATCCAAATGGCATCGAAGCTCTGGCTGCAAAGCAGGCGGAAGCCGTCAAAGCTGCCCAGCAGAAGCGCCAGGAAGATCTGAAAAAAGCCAAAATGCAGCAGGGCAAAACCGCCCCGCCCAAAAAGGCGGCCTGAAAATACTTGGGGTTTGTGAACAGGACGTTTCAACGCTGCGCTCGACAATGCGGTCTGTCTCGCTTACAAAAGCCACCCCATGTTTCCAATCGTTCGATATCGCCCCATCCTACTGACCGCCGTGCTCTGGCTTGCGGCTCTAGGTTGTGCCCCTGCGCAGTGGCTCGTGTATGAGCTGACCTTCACGCAGGAAGAGGAGTCCGTGAATTTCAGCTGTTACAAAAGTGCTTATTTGATCGTGCCAGCCCAAGGTGGCCAAGCCACCATGGTGCTGACCACAGAAGACGGCGGCAACTACTACGCCGTGGCCGAAAGCAGTGCGAAGTACTTTGTGGCAGCGAACACCACCAGTCGAAAGGCCGTTTTTTCAGCTGTCTCCATGTCGGGCAATTCCCAGGCGCTTTACACCGCCGCCGGTCATCTGAATCGCTCACTGCTTCTGGAGACTCCCAGCGGCATGACCACACTGCGTGTTGCTGAGGCATTGGATGGTCGCTTGTTGGCAGCCGATGATGAATCAGATAAAGGTCCATCTGCCGACGGCTCCTATGGCATGGTCGGCAGTGCCTTCATCACAGGGATGTTGAGAGAGGATCTCACGGCTCAGGCCACTCGGAATTTCACCACACTGAATGGGGCGACGAGCTACATCATTGAGCTTTTAGAAAAATATGGTTACACGCCTGACGTGGGCTCTGCCCCAGTCCAGCCAGAGGTCATCGTGGATGATGAATCCGTGATTGATGCCAGTCTCTTCCCGCCTCTGGCTCCTGAGCTGAATCCTGTCAAAAACTGATGAAAAACGTCCGCCAAGCTCTCGTCCAATGTCTTGAGGCCTCTGGCGGCACAGGGATCCCGCTCCCTGTCGCGACGCCTAGCTCCTCCATCGTCAGTCAGCTGCTGGATTTAGGCACCTTGGATGAGGAGGTTTTTCTTTCTCAGCTAGCCGTACGCATGGGCCTGGGCTTCGTTTCCATGCCTGTGCCAGACTCCGCGGATGCCCCAGAGCTGAAGCGACTCATGCCGCCACGCGTCGCTTTGAAGCATCGTTTGTTACCACTGAAGATCGAAGAGATCGAAGGTCAGGCCAAAAAGCTTATCGTCGCTGGTTTTGATCCCTTTGATCTCATCGGCAGACAGGCTGTCGCCCGTGAGGTGGACGTCGCCGTGCGCTGGGAGATCGCTCCGCGCAAACGCATGCTCAATGCCATGCGTGACTTCTATGGTGTGGGTGCGGATACCTTTGAAGAGATCCTCAAAGGCCGTGATGTGGACGGTGCCGATCTGGAGCAGCGTGATGAAGCCAACATCATCGATGCCGATGACGAAGAGGCCTCGGTCGTGAAGTTTGTGAATACCGTTATCCGTGAAGCTCTGGAGCAGCATGCCACCGATATTCATGTGGAGCCGATGGAAGAAAAACTGCGCATGAGATACCGCATCGATGGCCGCCTGCGTGAGGTTCCCGTGCCGGAGAATATCAAAGCGCTCCAGCAGTCTGTGATCGCCCGCTTGAAAGTCATGGCCAAGCTCGACATCGCCGAGCGACGCCTGCCGCAGGATGGTCGTATCAGCCTTCAGATTGCCGGACAATTCATCGACGTCCGTGTGGCAACCATCCCTTCCGTCGAAGGTGAAAGCGTCAGTTTGCGACTTTTAGGTCAGGAGAAATTCAATCTGGAAAAACTCCGCATCGAGCCCGATCTGCGTGAGGAGATTGAAGTCCTGCTGAAGAAACCCAACGGCATCATCCTCGTCACCGGTCCGACTGGTTCGGGTAAATCTACCACGCTCTACACCTTCCTCAGTCAGCTGAATGTCGAGCATCGGCGCATCGTGACCATTGAAGATCCAGTGGAAAACAAACTGCCCGGCGTGGTTCAAATTGCCGTGCGGCCAGAGATTGACCTCACCTTTGCCACTGGCCTGCGCAGCATTCTCCGTGGTGACCCGAACGTCGTCATGATTGGGGAAATGCGTGACCTTGAGACCGCTGAAATCGCCATCCGCGCGGCTTTGACAGGTCACTTGGTTTTCAGCACTCTGCATACCAATGACGCCATCGGCGGCATCATGCGTCTGGTGGACATGGGCGTGGAGCCCTTCCTCGTCTCCAGCTCCGTGCGTGCCTTCATCGCCCAGCGCCTAGTGCGCGTGCTGTGTGCCGACTGCAAGCAGGTTGAGCCAGATGCTGCTGTGAAGCTGCGTGACCTTCAATACACAGGCCCGCTGAATGCTCCTGTCTATCGGGCCAAAGAAGGCGGCTGTGAGTCCTGCCGAGCCACCGGATACAGAGGTCGTATGTCCATTTATGAACTCGTCCGCCTCACCCCAGCCATGGGCGAGCTCGTGACCCATAAAGCCAGCTCGGGTGACCTCATGAAGCAGGCGTACAAAGACGGCTACCGACCGATGCGCGAGTACGGCGTGCGCAAGGTCCTAGCAGGTCACACCACGATCGAAGAAGTCATCAGCGTGACCGTAGCGGACTAACCGTGTCATTGATCACCCATGCCCACCTTCACCTACCAAGCCACCGATGCCACTGGGCGTGACGTCACTGGGACCGTCGAGGCACCGGACCGCCCATCAGCCGTGCGGCAGTTAAGTGGCAAGGGGCTGCAACCTTTTAAAGTTGTCGAAGGCGCAAGCAAAGCTGCCGCAAAAGCTGGTGCCAAAACACCCACCAACACCAAGGGCAAAACCGCCGCCCAGATCGAAGAAGCCACTGGCCCCATCAAAATCAGCAGCTCTCAGCTGCAACTTTTCACCGAAGAACTCGCCGAACTGTTAGAAGCCGGCATGCGGCTAGAGCAAGCCCTCAAACTCATGGAAGGCAAAGGCACCGGCGGCACTCACAGCCGCATTGCCTCCCGCCTCGGCAACCTCATCCGTGAAGGCCACCCCTTTAGCAGCGCCCTGCGCCAAGCCTCACCTTCCTTTGGCGAACTCTACTGTGCCGTCGCTGCTGCTGGTGAGGCTGGTGGGTCTTTGGGGGAGTCCATGAAGCGGCAGGCCAGGTATCTCTCCAGTGTGAGTGAGATGAGAGGCCAAGTCACCATCGCCCTCATTTATCCAGGCTTTCTGACTGTTTCTGCCATTGGCGTGACCATCTTATTCACGACCTTTCTGATTCCGCGCCTCAGCTCCATGATGTCACGGATGAAAAATGGAGTCCCCAAGGGCATTCAGATCGTCTTGGCTATCTCCGATTTCATGAAGAACTACTGGTGGCTCATCCTAGCCGCCATGGGACTCATCTTTCTCGGCTTTTGGGTATGGAGTCATTCTAAGACCGGAAAGCCCATCTGGGATCGCACTAAATTAAGGCTACCCATGTTTGGCAATGTCCTCATGACCAGTTTTCATTCCCAGTTTTTAGAAACGCTGGCCAGCCTCACCGGCGGTGGATTACCCTTGCTGAAAGGGCTCGAGTTAGCTTCAAGGATCTCCTCCAATCAATACATTGAGAACCAACTGCAGCACGTCATCTCCAGCGTGAAGGACGGAGCCTCTCTGTCCCGTGGTTTAGAAAAGACCGCCTTATTTCCCATCAAGCTTCTTGAAATGGTCAGAATCGGCGAGCATACCGGTGACCTCAGTGGCACCATGCGACGCACCGCAGACCGCTGCGGACGTGACCTCAGTAAGAGCCTGGAAAAGATGATGGCCTTGCTACAGCCAGTCATCATCTTGGTCATGGCTGG
>JAPLUM010000130.1 GCA_026397605.1 Verrucomicrobiota bacterium
GCCCCATCGTAAAGCCCTCACTATAAACAAAGAGGAAGTCGGGCGGGGCAAATTGGGTAAAGTTCACAGGCAACAGACGGCCAGTTCCAGGGTCCGTACGCTTTGCCCAGCCTTTGCCCGTATTCAAAAAGGCACCTTCCTGGGAATAGGGGCTAGTGCCTCCGACCCAAAAGGAAACGATCAAATCTGGTAGGCCGTCACCATTCATATCTTGTAACATGCGTCCGTAGTCGATGTCCGCATTCAACATGCCAAAGGCCAGCATCTGTCCTTCCAAACGCCAAGCATCACCGCCATACTGCCAGCCTGCCGCCCCACGATTCAGCCACACCTCTAGATCATACTCATCATAGCCTGCCATCGTCCACACGGCTTTTGGGTCAGCGGCAGCTCTCTTTTTTTGAGCCACAAAGTCTGGCAGCCCATCACCGTTCATGTCAATCAGGCGGCGGCCCATATCTAGTTTTCCGTTCGTGCTGACCAGCGGCAGAGGTAACTTCCAGATACTGTTTATCGTCGGATCAAGATTACGAAGGGCCCAGCGGCTGCCTGCATTGGCATTTACGCCCAAATTTTCAAGACCGAAACAGAGCTGCCTGCCTTGTGTGCAGAGTGCCCCTGATCCAGTGGCAGAAACCGTATTGGTCGGCGTCAACCAACCACTGGCTTCCAAGCCCTGACCAGCGCGGATGATGTCTTGATCACCATCCCCGTCCATGTCAATGACGCGCCAGCCTAAATCATGCTCTCCGAAACGGGCAAACTGCGGATCAGCCAAGAGTTCAGCCGCCCCTGACAATACCCCAGCAGGCACAGCCATGGAGGGGGCTACCCAATCCCCCAGAGTCACACCCAAATCACGCAACCGCTCATGCTGAGCTTTGGTGGTGATCGTACTTGGCCGTGCCACCGGAACAGCCCCATCACTGGCCGTCCATTCCAGCGGCACCTTAGGCAGCTTCCAATCACCCCAGCAATCCAGCTGTGCCTGATCTGTCCCCGTGTGAGTGTCGTCGTCCATGATCGTATCCACCTGCCCGTCAACATCTTTGACCAAAGTGCCTCCAACATTCATCCAGACTCCGCGTGGATTAATCACTCGTCGGTTAGGTTTGGTAAACAACATGTCCTTAGACTGCTCCCACTCGAAGGAGGCTTCTTCAAAGGTGCCCGAAGATAAAATATCAGGTAGGCCGTCCTGATTTAGATCAACCATGAAAGCTCCAGTCGGCACACCAGCAGCGGTGGAAAGGTAAGGAAACCCAGATGTCTGAAGGGCAACCAAGGGTGCACCTGGAGGAACCGTCGTGGCTGGAGGCACCGGCGCAGCGGGATTAAAAGGTTTATTCCTCAAATCACGAGTCAAAGTGCTGCGCGGTTCTGCATAGCCTCCCGCAGCCACGCCTGCGCTTGCATAAGGATAGCATAAACGTGGAGTCCCGCTTGTAGCACCCGGTAAAATAGAAACCTGCCATGCATTCCCGCCTGGAACCTTTTTCATCAACTGCTGGTAGTCATGTACGATGTAATAAAAAGATGGCCCACCGTCTGCTTCATCCCAAAATGGACCTCTATGGCTGATGAAAATTTCGTTCTGTCCATCACCATCCATGTCCACATATTGATGAGGTTTGGGAAACCAGCGAGGAGTGCCAGTGTCAGTAGCGTCCCCTCTATGCTCTAGGCGCAGGGAGTTCGTTTCGGCCCAGGGAGCTGTGCCTCCAGGCCAGGAGAGTGTCTGCTCCACATCCTCAGGCTCCGCAGGATCAGAGCCAGATTCCCAGCCACGGCTGCCCTCATCCCAAGTAAAAACAGAGGCTGGCAATGCTGGAGCTGACGCTAAATCCAAAGGCCCAGCCACCTCCTGAACAGAGACCAACTTAGACCGCTCACCGAGTCTGCTCGTATGGAAGGAGCCAATATTGTAACCCAATCTCCAGGAGCGCACAGCAGTGCTGTTAGTGAGTATTTCAACCCCGCGAAGCCGTTGAGTCTTGCGCACCAAAAAACCCATCAAATACCCACGGTGCTGATCTGGACGCGGTTCGTAATGAAAGCGGATCTCATGCGTAGGCAGACTCGTCGTCGAATAACCCGTGTAACGAATCACTGAGGGCTGGTAATCAGGCAAGTAGGCGCTATTTTCCGCAGGATCTTGCCCAGGACTGAAATCCACATATTGAACCGACCAATAATTTCCTAGACTATCCTTCACCTTGTTCACGGCCCAGGTCATCTTTTGGTGCGAACACCAGCTGCCGTTTTCTTTTGGACCAATGCAGGAGGTGTTGCAGTTACCAAACTCCATGATCAAACCCGCTTTAGTCTTCACCTCAAACCAGCTCTTGTTGGTGGTCTCCTTATAAATGATCTTCGAAAACTGCTCCTTCAAAGTGCGGTATTCTGAACCATCCGTGCCATAGGGTTTATCTGCTGAGATACAAATCAAACGCTCACCATCGAGGAAGAAACGATCCTTTGTCTTTTCATTAGGATCTTTCTCTTGGTTATTGTTGGTAACAGATAGACCACTGAGGTTCCAGCCAAGGCCGACAATGCCATCTCCACCATTGCTATTGTAATCAAGGCTAATTGCAGGCTCCACATTCGCCACACCCTTTGGCCCTTGGAGACGGATCGTGTAGTTAGCAGAGCCATCTTGCCCCACTTTAAACTCACCGGCGGAAGTCGCCGCTGGTGCGCTTGGGATGTGCTCTGCATTCGCCGGAATAGACAGTTGATTACCTCCACGAGCCGTCAAACCAAGGAGTGGATTGCGCAAGTAATGATGCTGAGAGCCAAGAACGCTAGAACGATTTGTCAAAGCCCCAGTGTTTGCAATGGGCCCGAGCGAATTCGAGGTGAGCGCAAGCGGGTTGCCCTGAGCAATGTTGTTATTCCAAGGCTGGCGGACATCAAGCCTCAGCATGTTTTTTAGCTGTCCCACATTCACGGCCGCAAAGTAGTCCTCAGTTGCACCCTGCGGCCAGGGGTAAGGATTGGTCAACCCAGTAGTGTTGTGGACGACATTTAACCGATCATACCAAAGCTTGAGAACATACTTCAATTGTCCTGCATTCACCATTTCATAATTATCAGCCGTTCCATCCTCTGCCCAGTTGGCTACGAGAGAGTTTAAAGCAGTTCCTGCTCCACCAGGTAAGCCATAACAGGGCATCAACAGGGTCAGCGCCGCCTGCATTGCGACGATGAGGTCCCGACACAAGCTCGGGCGGCGGAAGAACTCTAAACTAAAAGATCCTTGCTCCATAAAATTGGAAGGTTAAATGTTTGCCTCTTTTTGAACTTTGGCCTCATCACAAACTTCTTCAGGGCGGCGGAGAACCACCACTGAAGCTTCCCATCGGGATATTGCCGCCTGGGGCGACCCTCACTGTGTCCCAGCCTGAACTCTTCATGATGTATCGAGCATCCCCTTGTGCCTGAGTCAGGAAATCTATATCATTCTCTTTGATGAAGACTCGCAGCGCCTCATCCCTCGTCATATAAACAGAATCGGCACTGTACACATCCGTGTCATCCTCATACTCTTCGCGCTCAGTCATCAAATCAAAGTCAAGATCCGCAAAGGCATTCGTAGGGTCAGCAATCAAACGATCTGCGAAATCAGGAATAAAATCCGTGTCCGAGTCCACCCATGAATCAGCCCCGCGCGCTCGGTAAGATTGGCCATTAAAAGTAGCCGCATAATTTTCACCATGAATATCTGTAAAAACTGAGCCCGGTGATGAAAGCCCTCCCCTAGCAGCAGCGCTTCC
>JAPLUM010000520.1 GCA_026397605.1 Verrucomicrobiota bacterium
TCACCTGTTTCCACCAAGGACGAGTTGAAAATCACCGCCGGACGCTTCAGCTGCCGTGCATCCTCTGCCCAGCCAAAAAGCGTGGCCTCAGCAAGCAGGGAATCACTCATCTGCGCCTTGGCATTCCTGGCCCAGCCCTGCTCCAGCATCTGCCCACGATCCTCAAACAAGGAATCGTTGAGTGACACCAGGATCGGAAAAGCCGCACGCTGAAGATCCTTCTGGATCATCCCTAGCAAAGCACTGCTTAGACTGCTTGCTGCCGCGGCCTTGGCAGCATGGTCAAAACGATCTGCCTGCGCATGACCGAAAGCCTCCGCGTAATGCAGCGCCCCCACACTGCCACCAGAGACACCGCTGATCAGACGCACCGATTGATGAAATCCAGGATAGCCCACTTGCGCCATCTGTTGATCGATCTGCTGCAGCACCCGAGTCGTCCAGGCCGCTGACTGGATACCACCGCCAGCCGCCGTGACCACGACGAGAGGCTTATCAGTCAGTCCGACTTTCCCAACCACCTCGGTCGGCGTTGGCAGCACTGCTGACACGGGTTTCGGATGCAATGGATAATAGTGATCACTCTCCCGCCAGAGCGTCATGAAGCCGAAATAAAGAACCACCCCCAGCAGCACAGGCACCCGATAGCGATCCAATAAAAAAGCCAAAAAACTCAGTAGCAACGTCAACACAGCGATCAGCAGAAGCACCGAGGCCAAAGGGTGAATCCAGGCCTCATCCACGAGGATGAAGACCAAGACAAGAGCCAAGCCATAAACCGCAGCACTCAGGTGCCCATCTGCGAGCGAGGCATTTTGAACCGAAAAAGGCTGTTGTTTGTTCTCAGGCACAAACAATCCGGGAGACTCTGGCAAGCCATGCTTCACCCACTGCCGAATACCCACAGAATGCCGAGCCGTTGTCAGCTTAGCTTCAATGATCGAAAGAATCTTCCGTATCACCATGCCTAAAACCACACCTAACGCCAGAGAACCCAGGAGCGTTGTAAAGAGATCCGGCTCAGACGCACGCAGCACGGTCAGCGAATTCAAAAACACAGCCAGCGCAAAGAGCCAATTCCAAGATCGATTCATCCCCGGCAGCAAGAAATCAAACTGAGCCCCAAAGCGATCATGGGCATGCATTTCCACCAGCTTCCGCTGATGAATCAGACTACCGCCCGTGACCATCAGAGTGAAGCCAATCAGCACTGCCGCCTTCCATGAACTCACATCATAAGCGCCCAGGACCACAATGCGTAAAGGCCCCATCGCTAACAGCGGTAGCAGGAGCAACACCAGCAATCCAAGGGTGGAAACCCGAGTCAGATAACAATGATGAAAAAACAGCGCCGCATGCTGCGACAAAAAACCCAAAGCTGAAAGCAAACGTCCGGAAATAGAGCTGACCCAGTGTGTGATTCCCATGGGCGCATCGTTCACTAACCGGGCGTAAGATGTCGAGTAGAAAAACACGGCAACATTCAGTTTTATCTAACCAAATTTACATCACTCTTTATCAAGCCCTAGCAGGTTAGCTCAAATCCGCCTAGATGAATCCACCACCAATGAGGCTGCCCCGCTCCTGGTAATCGGACAGCCATTTTAAGCCCCTATCAATAACCTGAATCATTCATGAACATCGTTTACCAAATAGTTAACCATCTACAATATTGGCTTACTCAAAAAGCCAAGCTATTCACCTGAATTCAAAAAATGAAATTGGAATCGAAACTTATACAACCGTTGACTTTGCAGGCTCAAATCGTCATTCTGCGGAACAATTAAACCAACGAAATATCGACTCTGTTGATATTGAATCACACTAATTACACTTTTCGCCTCAGATATGAATCGTTGTAGAACCATCATTCAGTCAAGCGTAGTCGCTCTCGCGGCTCTGTCGACAGGCGCGTTCGCCGAAGGCGATGACCCTGAGCCCCAGAACAACGTAATTCCGGCAGTAAAGAGGCCAATCGGCCCAGGCGAACTTTATTGGCTGATGGATCGAGCATGTGTTCTTGGTGACGCCATGAGCGTGCAGATACTCCTGAACGCCGGAGCGGAACCGGATGGAGTGAACGACTACAAGCATTTTGGTCGATTCGAACCCACTTGGCATCTTCATCAAGCGGCCTTTGGGGGGCACGTGGAGGTGGTCGATATGCTATTGAAGGCAGGAGCCACAGTCGATCTCCGGTGTGGCGAGGGGGAGACCGCTCTTTTCATGGCCGTCTACAAGAACCGGACTGACGTGGTGCGGCGCATGCTTGAGGCGGGCGCTAATTCAACCCTCGAAGTCAACGGCAAGACAGTGCTCGAAGTCGCTCGGTCAAAAGGATTTGGCGATGTCATTTCCCTTCTGGAACGCGCTGCTGAAGTGAAACGAAAAGGCGAACAAGGCGCACCATGACAACGCCTACTAGCTGCCCTATTTTCATGCTCTTCCGCACTTTCAACCTCAACCGCGTGATCGACGCCTTGCCTTCTCTGATAGAAACACACGTGCTCATCCTTGGGTCAACTAAGGTAACGCAATCATGAAAGCACAATTCCGTAATTGGCTTCTACTCGTTGGTGGGTCCGTTCTCGCATTTGTGCTCCTCTCCAGTACTTTTCAGACGGTCTTTTGGTCTCGTGATTCCGCCCGGGCACGGGCATTGCAAGAAGTCACACAGTTCTGCCTCAACAGTGGACGAGATCCAGCATTGCTCATTGCCCACAGAGAGGACACCGTTGGCAATACACCGTGGTCATTTGAATGGGACTACAACGGCAAGCCTGGTTATCTGATCGGCGTTTGGTTTTCGCATGACGGGCATCCTGAGTTTTATTCAGGCTCGAAAGACGATCTGCGTTCTGCCGCATATGATCCCCGCTGAACACCAACCAGTCAACGAATGAACATGGATGCCGACAAAGTCTCTTATGGCATCTGTCGCGTCATCAACGCTCACCACTCGCCGTCGTTTGACCTGAAACTTTCATGATCCGAGCTTAGAGACAAATGCAGACTGAGATAATCTCCGTTCCATCAAGAGATTGGCAGTGGTTCACCAAGAGCCTCGTTCTTGGCGGCCTTTTCACGTTCATCTTGCTTTTTGAGCTTACTGGAATGTCCATCTTTGGTTGGCTGGGTGTCCGAGGTCTACTGGGCCTACAGAGTCAGCCATGGATAGCGACTGGTAGCGCTTTCATCGGTGCGCTGGGGTTTGGATTTGTCATTACACGCCAGCTACCATTTATGGTGGGAGAGATTGCTGGGTACTACACGCTCCAGATTGCGCTCGATTGTGCTGTGCTCCGTTTGCGCCTTCCCGTTTCACTCGTAGTCCGCCGCATCCGCCTGACTAATCCTACTTATGTTGATGTACTTCCACTTATTCCCGGCATGACCCTCATCATGCTACAGAGCAAAGATAAGCTCAGCTTTGGCTCGACGCTATCTCATGGCGAGCAACTCCGGCTTCACAGCCTGATTCGGGCAGCATTAATGTTGGTATCCGGCCCAAACATGAACAACCACCAAGAGCTAAAACCCAACGATAGCGAACCTTCGACTTAGTATTTTTTGTCCCCATTTTTTGTCAGTCTTCAGGAAAGCATGGAGCACCCAAGATCCGCCTGAAGAAATCCACGGTCATGCCTAGCGCTTGGCGGGAGATCTCGGCGTCGTAGCGCAGGCCTTCATCGCGGAGGAAGGCGTGGGCGGCATTGAATTCATGCCAGGTAAACTTCACTCCAGCTGCGGTCAGTGTTTGATAGATCATGGCTCGGCCTTCATCCGAAACATGCGGGTCTTGGCGACCAAAGACCATAAGCAGCTCGCCTTTGATATCTGTAGCACGGGCGAGGGAGTCGTCATTCATCCCCTTCCCCAAACTGCGTTTATGCAGGTCTGTCGGGTAGAAACAAGCTGCCGCTGAAACCTCAGGCAGCAGGGCTGCGCGGTAGGTGAGATGGCCGCCGATGCAAGGACCAAAGGAACCTAAGCGACCAGTGCTGGCCTCATGATTCTTTAAATACTCAAGCACGGCCTTGTTGTCATCGTCATAAGCCTGCACGGGCTTCTCCGTCTTTAAGCGATTCCCAATGTCCGAACCAGCCTGATCATAACCAAGCACGGTGCCAGCAGCCAGATACTCATGATAAATCTCGGGCAGAGCTACGATAAAGCCATGCCCAGCAAGAAAGGCTGCCGTACGGCAGATCGGCCCAGTGAGCTGAAAAATCTCCGAATGAAACAACAACCCCGGAAAGCGCCCCGCAGCCGCTGGCCGCAGCACGAGGGTGCGCATCGTCCCAGTAGGCGTATCCAATTCCACAATTTCAGGTTCACGAAGAGTCATCAAATTTGACTTACGCCACACGACTCTTCTCCGTCAACATCCATAATAGATCAGGCTAGGATAATCAGAGACTATTTCACCTCAAGAAACTGGACGGCATCGATGATGACGTGGCCGTCGGTGGCGGTGTTGGTGATCTCGATCCAGTGATCTTTGCCGGCGGTGAAGGTGTAGGTGCCTAGGAGATGGAGATTCTTTTTGCCCTGTGGCTTTTTCTTTTGATTCACAACCACGGTGCTGTCGCCATCGGCGTGATGAATGGTAACGGGGACGTTGCTAGCGCGGTTGGCAAGCGCGCTGTAGGTCATAGAGACCTGGTAGCGGCCGGCTATCGGTAATGTGGGAATAAAGCGGGCTTTTTGCTGACCATTTCCCGCACCACTATCGTGGCGGTAACCACTCCCCACGAAGCCGGAGGTTGTGTGCCCTTCAGAGTCAAAGCCGGTAAGCTGGGCTTCGCTATCATCAACGATGATACCAGGTAGATCGGCTTTCTGAATGGATAGAACAATGGGTTCAGGCGGGGACTCGAAGTCGAGCATTTGGTTATCCGCCAATAGACGAGCTTGGAGCTTGGCTGGATTGATTGCCTGAAGGCTGACGTTTTGCTCGATAGCCTGGACGGCAGCGGTCGCGGCACTCTGACCGAGCACCATGAAGACAGGCTCCATGCGGATACTGCCATAAGCGATGTGGCTGGCACTGAGACAGATGGGGACGAGTAGATTGCGGCACTCTTCCTCCCGCGGACGGATGCTACGGTAGCTGATGGGATAGGGGCGGCTGCGAATCTGGACATCGCCCTCATTGCGGACGTAGCCCTCTGCCGTGACGTAACGCTGGATGTGATGGGAGTCCATGTTATAGGCCCCCATGCCGACGCTATCCTGGATGATCTCCAGGCGGCGGCAGTTCTTTTCTGTCATCACATAATCGGAGACCATGCGGCGGGCCTCACGGACGTAAAGCTGCCGTGGCCAGTGGCCGCTGTCGGCAAATTCATCTTTGGCGAGACCGAACTTCTGAAAGGCGAGTCGGATCTTTTCAGGGACGCGGGGATGATAAGCATAGGTCCACATGAGGCCTTTTTGCCAGTCCTCATGAGCCTGCCAAATGCGGGCGCGGGTGGCGTAATCGGCTTCTGGGTAATCCCAATTTTGGCCAATGAAGTCGGTGCTGATGGCAAAGTTGTTGTTGGTGTCTGTCTTACGATTTGGCATGTGACCAGGTGCCCAGGAGATGCGCTCGTCACCAGCTTCGACATTGCGGAGGGCTAACTCAAACCAGCGCTCGTCGTAGTTGGCCGGCTTGACCCAGTCGAGCCGATTCTCTGGCGCGTCGGTGGTGCACATGCGGAAGTTGTAAGCCTGCACTTTGCGGTCCCCGGTGGACTCATCGCCTGGATCTTTTTCGATCCCGGGGAGCAGGCCACTGCTGGGATCACTTGGCTTCACATAGGGGTCCACGTTTTTCGTGAACTGATGACTGACGCTGCGGGCGGTCTGCACGCCATTGATCTGCTCCCCATACATGGCATTGGCCTCCCGACCAACGGCGTAGCGGACGCCTGCTTTGGCCATGAGGTCGCCCTCGTAGGTGGCATCGATAAACATAGGGGCGGTGAAACTGCGGCCACTCTCCATGATGATCTGAGTGATGCGGTTACCGTCTTTGACGACGCCTTTTTTGAGATCTAGCCTCTCACTGAAAACGACGGTCACTTTGTCTGCGACCTCTTTCAGCATGGCGTCATAGATCTCGGTGGCAGCGTGCGGCTCAAAGGTCCACATGGTGTCTTCGCTACCAGTATTGCCGTGCGGCTTGGCTGCGAAGTAGGCGTCGCGAGTCTGTTGCTGCCACTTCGCGGGGTCGCTGTAATACTGAAAAACTCGGGCATAGAACTCGCGTGAGAGTCCACCAATGGCTTTCTTGTTGCCAATGTCAGTGGCCCCGAGACCGCCGGTGGTGAGGCCGCCGAGGAACTTGGTAGGCTCGATCAAGATGACAGTCTTTCCCATTCGTGCGGTCTGAATGGCTGCGGTGATGCCACCTGAGGTGCCTCCGTAGATGACCAGATCAGCTGAATCGGCTTTTTAGCTGGGACTTTTTTTGCTGCCACTTTTTTAGCTGCGACAGGAGTTACCACTTTCACAGCGACCTTCTTGATGGGCAGCTTTTGAGGCGGTTGATAAGTAGCGGACGGTGTCCAGTCAGAGATGTGCATCCAGTCCTCTGCGCCCTGAACGCGGAGGTAATCGGTCTCACTGAGCAGACCACGCTGGATGAAGCTTTGGATTTCATTGGCCTCAAAGGGACCAAACTCAACAAAGAGACGACTGATGTAGAGAAGCATAGTGATTGATAGAGTTAGGTGAATTCACAAAACCGGACAAACAAGTCCGGCAACTTGTGCTTAGCAGCTTATCGGCCACTCAGCTACAAAAACACTGACTTTAAGCATACAATAAATGTCTTTGACGAGCGCTGCGAAAAGACTGGGTGAAACCGCCCCAACCCGCGACGATGCGACTCGCTGGCACTCCTCTGCGTAAATTGCTGTAAAGGGACTCACTGCCATAGACCTTGTGAAAGAGATTCAATTTATCCCCACTCATCTTCCCGAGCACGCGACCGCTGCTGAGACGATTCAGCGCATCGAGCATCAATACATCCAGAGCTGTAAGGTCGGCTTGTGCTCGGGGGTGAATGCTGAGCTTGACACCACCAAAGCCGTTCTTTGAATAAGGCGTGAAGCTGACTCCACTCATGCCAAAGCTACGACAGGCATTATACATGGATTGCGGGTTCACACCCAAAGCTCCAGCATAGCCAAAGGGATTCTCCGTGCCGATACCAATATCCACCAGTGCAGCGCCGCCGAGAATGCCAGAGGCGACATAATAGAGAGGCGATGTGGCATGAGGAATATTGGGAGAAGTACGATACCAACGCAGCCCCGTATCCTGCCAGGTCATATTTCGCGACCAGCCCTGCATTTTAGCCACATTCAGACGTGGCACGCGGGAGATCCAGCCACTGCTGGCGGCCATCATGGCCAGCTCACCAGCGGTCATGCCGTGAACATAAGGAACAGGGATTTGACCCACGAAGGACTTCCATCGCGACTCGAGCGGCGGCCCCTCGACACGCCAGCCGCCCATGGGATTGGGGCGGTCGAGCACGACAAAGGATTTCCCGTTTTCAGCCGCTGCTTCCATGGCGACGGCCATGGTGCTGATGTAGGTGTAGCTGCGGCATCCGATGTCCTGAAGATCAAAGACGAGCACATCAATCGGAGCCAGCATCTGCGGGGTCGGCTTGCGCGTCGGCCCATAGAGTGAGTAAACCGTCAGCCCCGTGACTGAGTCACGCCGCGTACTCACATGGATGCCGGCACCAATGCTGCCATCAATTCCGTGCTCAGGTGCATAGAGAGCTGTCAACATGGGGCCA
Source organism: Verrucomicrobiota bacterium (assembly GCA_026397605.1). Lineage (GTDB taxonomy): Bacteria > Verrucomicrobiota > Verrucomicrobiia > Verrucomicrobiales > Verrucomicrobiaceae > Prosthecobacter. The sequence continues at coordinate 7,802 of JAPLUM010000520.1, forward strand.
AGCGCACGCTGCATGGCCACTCGGGTGAATTCCCCCCGCCCCGTGACACTGGTGTGATTGGTGATCAAACCCACACGTTTTCCCCGCAACAGATCAAAGCCACGAGACGCCAGCACATCAATCCCCAGCATGAACGGCCCACCAGGGGCACTGGGCATGATTTGTGGCGTAGGAGCCAGCTGGCATCCCGTCAAAAAGGCGGCACCGGATGTGATGAAAGAGCGGCGTGAGGACATGGGCTCTAAGCTAAGGCCGAGCCCCGAAAAGTCGAACACCGAATCCTACCAGAATCACTTCTTGATGTATGCATGTGGCAAAGCCCCCTCGCGGAGCTAGCTGGCGACTTTGCTTAGCCGACCTATTTTCATTTTCACAAACAGCCCCCGGCGGAAGAGATTGTCAGAAATCGTCTTGCTCCTTGCTAAGAAAGTGTTTAGTAGTCCCGTTATGGAAGGCGGACAGTTTTTGTCTGTCGGAATTTCAGGCGCTTGAGCCGAGATTTCCTCCACGCGATTTTTTCTACAGCATGATTTTTTTCACCACCTCTCACACACTCCCGCATGAACGGGATGAGGGTGAGATGTCTATGCTGCCGCAGGTCTGCACGGTCTGATATGTTATACCCGTTTCGTGCCCAAGCCTGTCTCAATTTCAAGGAGTGTCCTATGGCACTCACTGATACTTATCCATCCGGAGGTTCCCTATAAGCAATCCATTCAATAATCTGAGTAGTGGCCAGTTCCCTGGCCGCCCGAATCAAGGAAGCAATCCGCCGCAGCGCCCTGCCGGAGCACCTCCACCAAATCAAGTGCGCCCAGCCCAAGGCGGCACCGGAGCAGCCCCGCCCCCGCAAGGTCCAAGACCTGCCGGAGCTCCAGCACCACAACCTGGTGGCTACCGCCCACCTGGAGGAGGATCATCTGCTCAGGGAGGTACTTTCAATCGCCCAGGTCAACAGGGAAACCGTCGTCCGCCCAATGGACGTTACGTGGACCAAACCCGCATCAATGAGCGTATCCGTGCGCCAAAAGTGCGTGTGATTGATGGCAGCACCAATCAGCAATACGGCGTACTGGTCACCTCGGTGGCTCTACGCATGGCCCGTGAGCGTGGTGTCGATCTCGTCGAGGTAGCTCCAAACGTCGATCCTCCAGTCTGTAAAATCATCGACTACGGCAAGTACAAGTACGCGCTGGAAAAGCAGAAGAAAGAAGCCCACAAGCATCATAAAGGTGGCAAGGTGAAGGAACTGAAATTCCGCATCGGGATTGATCCGCATGATTATGGGATCAAAATCATCCATGCCGAAGACTTCCTGGCTGAAGGTCATAAAGTGCGCATCCAGCTCCAATTTCGTGGTCGTCAAATGGCTCACCAAGAGCTTGGCTATACCTTAGCTGGCAAGATCAAAGAAGATCTACTGACCATGGGGCACCTGGATCAGGAGCCCAAAATGGCAGGTCGAAATATCAACATGCAGGTCAGTCCCCTGCCTGAACGTCAAAGAAAGCGTAAGTTCAAGACTCACCTCAAAGGTGTCACCGAACATAAAGACATCGAGCATCATGAAGAAGGTCATGATCCACGTGAAAATCGCCATGATGATGAAGATCATCACGACGACCACCACGACGATCACGCAGATGCCTCCAAGGCCAAAGTGGAGACTCCAAAGGTGGAATCCCCTGAGGCGCCAGCAGCACCTGCCGCCGAGTAAACTTGGCTCTGCAAGTTTGTAACATGATCTAGGAATGCGGCGTTCTTGTACGCCGCATTCTCATGTACATCCGCCACACTCTCGCAGCTCTTACCCTCACACTCAC